>JAUVWK010000079.1 GCA_030604165.1 Alphaproteobacteria bacterium
TGGAGGCGCAGTCGCAGTCCCTGGCCGTGGTCGCCACCAGAATTTCGGCGGTGCCGGAGTTGATCGAGGATGGTGTCACCGGACATTTGGTCGCGCCGCGCGCGGTCGACGCCCTCGCCGCCACGCTGGCGAGGTTGATCGCGGACCCGACTGCGCGGGCGCGGCTTGGCGCGGCCGGGTTGGGGCGGCTACGGGAACGCTTCGCGCTCGATTTGGGCCTCGAGGTTTTGACCGCGCGCTTCGCGTTGGCGCGGGCCGCCGCCTGAGCATAAGCCGTGCGTATCGCCTTCTACGCCCCGCTCAAGGCGCCGACGCACCCGGCGCCATCGGGCGACCGCCGCATGGCGCAGCACCTTTGGCGGGCCCTCGCGGACGCCGGCGACAAGGTCGCGCTTGCCGCGACGTTCCGCAGCTACGACGCCGAGGGCAACCGCCGGCGGCAAGCCGCGTTGAAGGCCTCGGGCACGCGGTTGGCCAAGCACCTGGTGCGCCGCTATCGCGCCCAACCAAAGGCCGCGCGCCCGGAACTCTGGTTCACCTACCATGTCTATCACAAGGCGCCGGACTGGCTTGGCCCCGCCGTCAGTGGCGCGCTCGGCATTCCCTATGTCATCGCCGAGGCCTCGTTTGCGCGCAAACAAACCGGCGGCGCTTGGGCGCTCGGCCAGCAAGGCGCGGCCCATGCCATTGCCCGCGCCGACACGCTGCTCTCTTTTACCCCGGAGGACGAAGCGGGCATCGCGCCGCTCGCCAAAACCCGTGGCTGCTTGCGGCGCCTGGCGCCGTTTCTGGACCCCGCACCTTACCAGGCGGCGCGGGCCGCGCGCGCGGCGCACCGCGGCGCCCTGGCGCGCGCCCTCGACCTCGCGCCGGAGCGGCCCTGGCTGCTCGCAGTCGGCATGATGCGGCCCGGCGACAAATTGGCCTCTTACCGCGTGCTCGGGCGTTGCTTGTCGCTGATCGCCGAGCCGCCGTGGCAGCTCGTCGTGGTGGGCGACGGGCCGGCGCGGCACGCGGTCGAGGAGTCGCTGGCGCCGATCGGCCGGGCGCGGCTCCGCTTTGCCGGCGTGCGCGACGCCGACGAACTGGCGGCATTCTATGCCGCCGCCGACCTGATGGTCTGGCCGGCCTACAACGAGGCCTACGGTATGGCGCTCTTGGAGGCCGCGGCCACCGGGCTACCCGCGGTGGCGGGCCGCTGGCGGGGCGTGCCCGAAATCGTTGCCGACGGCGAGACCGGCCTGTTGAGCGAGCCGCGCGACGACATCGGCTTCGCCGAGGCCGTCGTCGTGCTCAGCGGCGACACCGAGCGCCGGCAGGCCATGGGCCGCGCCGCGAGCGCCCGGGTGGCCGCGCGCCACAGCCTGGCCGCGGCGATCAAGGTGTTGCGCCCGGCGCTCGACGAGGCCCGACGCATACGGACCATTGAGCCATGAGTATCTTGGCTCTCGTGCGCCACGGCCCGACACGCTGGACCGAGGCCGGGCGTATCCAGGGGCGAACCGACGTGGCGCTGAGCGCCGCCGGCCGCGCCGCGGTGCGGCGCTGGCGCCTACCGACGCTGCTCGACGAGGCGGATTGGACGACCAGTCCGCTGCTCCGCACCGTGCAAACGGCGCGGCTTCTTGGCGCTGTCGAGCTGGCTTTCGAGCCGAGGCTGGTGGAGATGTGCTGGGGCGATTGGGAAGGGCAAACCTTGACCGCGCTGCGCGCCGCCGACACGCAAGGCATGGCCGAGAACGAGGCGCGGGGGCTCGCTTTCGCGCCGCCGGGCGGCGAGAGCCCCCGGCAGGTGCAACAGCGCCTCGCGCCCTGGCTCGCCGCCATCGCCAACCGCCCACGGCCGGTGCTGGCGGTCACCCACAAGGGCGTGATCCGCGCCGTCTTCGCCTGGGCCGCGCAGTGGCCCATGCTGGGCAAGCCGCCCGTCAAGCTGGATTGGTCGAGCGCTCACCTGTTCCGGATCGCGCCCGATGGCACGCCCAGCGTCGAGCGGCTCAATCTCAGCCTGCTGCCGCCCGAGAAAGCGGCGCCATGAGCGGGCCGGCCGTGCTGTTTCATGTTCAGCACTTGCTCGGCATCGGCCATTTGCGGCGCGCGGCCGTGCTGGCGCGCGCCATGGCGGCGCACGGCCTTGAAGTCACGCTCGTCTCCGGCGGATTGCCGGTGCCGGACCTCGACATCGGCGCGGCGCGGCTCGTGCAATTGCCGCCGGTGCGCGCCGCGGACGCCCGCTTCTCGGCCCTCGCCGACGAGCACGGCGCGCCGCTCGACGAGGCCTTCAAGGCGAGGCGACGGGAGGCCCTGCTAAACGCGCTCGAGCGGGTGCGGCCCGAGGTGCTGATGACGGAAATGTTCCCGTTTGGCCGACGACAGCTCCGCTTCGAGCTCATCCCCTTGATCGAGGCGGCGCGCGCCCTGCGGCCGCGCCCGCTGATCCTGGCCTCGGTGCGCGATATCTTGACGGAAAAGCGCAACCCGGCCCGTTATGAGGAGATGGCGGGCTACGCGTTGGACTGGTACGACCGTATCTTGATCCACGGCGAGCCCTCGCTGGTGCCGTTCGAGGCGACGTTTCCGCTCACCGACCGCATCGCGAAACGCTTGGTCTATACAGGTTTCGTCGCGGAGCAAAGACTTGCAGGGCGTGCCGACGACGGCAGCGATGGTAGGGGCGAGGTGATCGTCTCGGCCGGGGGCGGCGCGGTCGGCGAGCGTCTGCTGCGCACGGCGATCGCCGCCCGCCCACACTCCGCGCTCGCCGCCAGGAACTGGCGGCTGCTGGCCGGCGCCACGCTTGGCGACGAGCGGTTGCTCGACCTGCAAAAGGCGGCCGGGCCGGGAATCTTCGTGGAACCGGCACGACCTGATTTTCCGGCCCTGCTCGACGCCTGCGCTGTCTCGGTCTCGCAGGCCGGCTATAATACGGTGATGGACGTGTTGAGCGCCCGTGCCAGAGCCGTTCTGGTACCCTTCGCGGGCGAAGGCGAAACGGAACAGACGGTCCGCGCCCAACATTTGGCGGCCCGGGGCTTGGTGCACATGGTCGAGGAGCGGGCGCTCACGCCCCAAAGTCTGGCAGAGGCGGTCTCCGCGGCCTGGCGCGAGCCGCCACCGGCGCCGAACTTTACCCTCGACGGCGCCGAGGTCACGGCCCGTTTGGTGGCCGAATTGATCGGCGCGTGACCATGGGCAACGCGCAGGTTTGGGGCGACACGAAGGCTTGGCAGGCGCTCGAGCGAGAGCTCGATGCTTGGGCCGCCGCGGGGCGCACGGCGGCATTTTGGTGGCGCGACGATGACGCCGCTGAGCGCTGCTCGGCGTTGGCCCGGCTGCTTGAGACGAGCGCCGCCGCCGGCGTCGCCATCGCGCTTGCCGCCATCCCGACCCAGCTTTCGGCGGAGGCCGCGGCCGACATCGCGCGGACGCCAGGCACATGGGTCCTGCAACATGGCTACGCGCACATCAACCACGCGCCGCCGCAAAGCAAAAAATCGGAACTGGGCGGCGAGCGCGCGGCGGCCATGGTCCGCGAAGAGCTCGTCGCCGGCCGCGAGCGCTTGCTTACCCTGCTCGGGGCGCAAGCGCTGCCGGTGCTGGTGCCGCCTTGGAATCGGATCGCGCGCCTGCACATCCAGCGCCTGCCCGAAGCGGCGCTTACGGGTTTGTCTACCTATGGGCCGCGCGCCGGCGCCAGCCCGCTCGCGGGCGTGGCTCAAGTCAATACCCACGTCGATATCATCGATTGGCGCGGCTCGCGCGATTTCGTGGGCGACGACAACGCGCTCGGCCAAGTGCTTGCGCATCTGCGCGCGCGCCGCGCCGGTACGGTCGATGCCACCGAGCCGACCGGCCTGATGACGCATCACAAGATGCACGAGCCCGCCGCCTGGCGCTTCATCGAACGCCTGCTCGAGCGCAGCGCCGCGCACGACGCCGCGCGCTGGCTCGACGCCCACGGCTGCTTCGCCGAACCGGTGCGCGCCGCGGCGCTGCACCGCGAGGCGCACGCATGACCGGGGCACCTGGCGGCACACGCCATCGCTACCCGCCGCGCTCCCTGGTGACGGATTACCTCCGCTCCGGTATCGGCATGCTGCTCACCTTCGGGCCGCTCGCGGCGACCCAACCACTGCCCGCGATTACCGGCATTCTGGCCGCGCTCGGGACTTTGTTCCTAATATTTGGCCTGCGCACCGTGATCCGGCACAATACGGTTGTCACAGTGTCGGATCGGGGCGTCGAGACCGGTTGGCCAGCGCGGGCGAAGTTGCGCTGGGAGGCGTTGGGCCGCCTGAAGCTCAGCTATTTTTCGACCAAGCGCGACCGGGCCGGCGGCTGGATGCAATTGCGTCTCAAGAGCGGGCGACGAACCATGCGTATCGATTCCAGCATCGAGGATTTCGCCACCGTCGTTACCGCGGCCGTGCGGGCGGCGCGCACGGCCGGCTTGACGCTCGAGCCGACGACGCTGCAAAACCTCGAAGCGCTGGGACTATTCGGCATCGCCGCGAGCGCCGCGGACGAGGGCACGGCGCCCGAGAGCAGGCCCGGGCGCAGCGAGGCCGACGCGCCATGAGTAATTTGCTCGAAGTCCAGGACCTCAAAGTCCATTTCCGGGTCCCGGAGGGCATCATCAAGGCCGTGGACGGGGTCTCCTTCCGGGTGCCCGAGCGCGGCACCGTGGCGCTGGTGGGCGAGTCGGGCTCCGGCAAATCCGTGGTGTCGCAAAGCATCATGCGCATCCTGCCGAAGGTCGCGCATATCGTCGGCGGTCAAATTCTGTTGAACGAATCGGCACGGACCGGCCCACCCGTCGACATCGCCAAACTACCCGCCAACGGCAAGGCGATACGCGCCATTCGTGGCGGGCGCATCTCGATCATTTTTCAGGAGCCCATGACCTCGCTGTCGCCGCTGCACAGCGTCGGCGATCAGATCGGCGAGGCCTTTCGCCTGCACTGCGCGGCGGGCAAACATGAAACCAGGCGCGTCACGCGCGAGATGCTCCGCCTGGTCGGCTTTCCGGATCCCGAGACCGCGTTGAGGACCTATCCGTTCGAGCTTTCGGGCGGCCTGCGCCAGCGCGCCATGATCGCGATGGCCCTGATCTGCAGGCCGGCGCTGCTCATCGCCGACGAACCGACCACCGCGCTGGACGTCACGATCCAGGCTCAGATCCTGAAGCTCATGCTAGACCTCCAGCAAGAGCTCGGCATGGCGATTCTGATCATCACCCATGATCTGGGCGTGGTGGCGAACATGGCCGACGAAGTGGTGGTGATGTATCACGGCAAGGTGATGGAGCGCGGCACCATCGAGGATATCTTTCGCCGGGCCGAGCACCCCTACCTCAAGGCGTTGCTCCACGCCGTGCCGCGCTTCGACATGGAGCCCGGCGAGCGCCTGGTCCCGATTCGCGAAATCAAGGCCGAAACGGGCAGCTTCATGGCCGGCAGGGTGGTTGTTCCGGCGGGCGCGGCGCCGTCTCGCCCGCTGCTGCGCGTTGCCAATGTCAGCAAGTCGTTCACCATCAGAAGGGCGGGACTGTTCGGCGACAAGGTCGCCGGCACCGTGCATGCCGTGGACGATGTGAGCTTCGAGATCATGCGCGGCGAATGCCTGGGATTGGTTGGCGAAAGCGGCTGCGGCAAGACGACTCTGAGCAAGCTAATCTTACGCGCGATCAGGGCCGACAAGGGCGAGATCGTCTATTGCGACAATGGCGTGGACATCGACGTGCGGGGGCTGAGCACGAGCCAGCTGATCCCGTTTCGGCGCAAAGTCCAGTTCATCTTCCAGGATCCGTTCGGCTCGTTGAACCCGCGCATGACCGTCTACGACATTATTGCCGAGCCGCTTTTGATTCACCGCATCTGCGGCAAGGAGCGGCGCCGCGAGGTGGTGCGCGAGCTGATGCGCCTCGTCGGCCTCGACCCGCGGTTTCTGCGTCGTTACCCGCACAGCTTCTCGGGCGGCCAGCGCCAGCGCATCGGCATTGCCCGCGCGCTGGCGTTGAAGCCGGACCTCTTGATCTGCGACGAACCGGTCTCCGCGCTGGATGTTTCGATCCAAGCCCAAGTCCTGAACCTCTTGAAGGACCTGCAGGACCAACTCGGGCTTACATATTTGTTCATTTCGCACAATCTGGCGGTGGTCGATTATGTCGCCCACCGAATCGCCGTGATGTGTTGCGGCCAAATCATCGAAATCGCGCCCGGGGAGATCATGTTCCGCAACCCGGTCCACCCCTATACCAAGGCGCTGGTGGCCGCCGTGCCCGAGCCCAACTTGGATCAGAAACTCGATTTGACGGCGCTCATGGCCGGTAAGGCGTCGTTGCCGGCGGCGTGGCCCGAGCCCTTTACCGTCTGCGCGGGGCGGGCGCCCCAGCTGCTCGAAGTCGAGCCCGGCCATTTCGTGCGCGCCGACGCCGCGCTCGCCGACTAACGATAGATTGGACTCCGGCGGCCGCGCCCCGAGCCGCTTCGGCCGGGCCTCGCGGCTGTGCTATGATGGCGAAAAAGGGCTGTTATCGGCGGCGCGGTAGCAGCTCGATAGCAGGGAGAGCATCGACACATGGCTATCGGAAAAGCGATCGGAAAACCACCACGGTTGCCGCGGCTCATGGGGCTGTTCTGCGCCGTGCTGGCGCTGGCCGCGTTGACCTTGGCGCCGGCCTGGGCACCGGCCTGGGCGCTGGAGGTGTCGCCGGCTAATCCGCAGCCGAGCGAAGCGCAGCTGGAGCCGGGGCTGGCGGTCAAATATGTCTATTGGGATATCCGGTTTCTCAGAGAGGCCAGGGATGTGCTTGAGGTGAAGGATGGCGAGGTCGGATCCCCGCTACCGAACCTTTCATTTTATTCCGAGGTCGGAGAGCCTGCTCTTACCAGCCACCGCTCGACGTTGCTGGCGGCGGAAATCACTGGCTACATGAAGTTTCCCCAAGCCGGTCGGTATGAGTTGGAATTCGCCTCCAACGATGGCTTGCAGGTATCGCTTGGGGCCGATGAGATCGAAATATACGAACATGACGGCAGACATGTTTGCGGCACACTCGGCGCGGTCACCGTCGAGGTGCCCGAATCGGGCTGGTACCCGATCCATATGGTCTATTTCCAGCGCCACCATAGTTCGTGCCTCTGGCTCTCTTGGCGCACGCCAACCGACACCGCGATAGACCAGGAGGCGGTGGCGCCTGAGTTCTTCGGACACACGCCGCGATAGCCCGCCCGGCCAGGCGCTCAGGCGACCCGGTACATGAAGTAGGCGCCCTCCGGGACGCCGTCGGGCAGCGGCTCCGATAGCCAAGGCACCGTCGTCAGCGCGCGGTCGACGATCGCCACGGCACCGCTGGCGACGAGCGGCACCAGTCGCGGTCCGAGCCAGGCGGCCAAGGCGGCGTCGCGCTCCGGGTAGGCACTGCCGAAGTCGCCGTGAACCAGCGCCGCCGGCGCGCCGATCCGGGCCCCCGCGCCGGGCAGCGTGTCGTGAAAGTCTCCGACGAACATATGCGCCGCGTCTGGAATGCAATCCGGATGGGCCGCGACCTCCCTATCGAAGACGAATATTTCCCGCCCCGGGAAAAGGCTGCGCAAGTGGTCATAAGTGCGGCCGTTGCCGAGGCCCAACTCGAGCACCGGGCCGGGCACATCGGCGATGCGCCGCGCCGCCGCATTCAGACAAGCCCGTTGCGCCGTCACACGTTGAATGAACAAATCGAGCCGGCTCGACATAAAACCACTGTCCTCCGAGGCACGAGCCCCAACGCCCGCAACGACGCAACTTAGAGGACTGAAACACGGCGGTAAACCGCGTCCGCCGGCACGCGTAACGCCGTGTCATTGCCCCCTTTTCGACCCGGTTCGCGCTGTGCGATAGTAAATGGGCCTCGCGACCGGTTCTCGACCCAGAAGAACGCCACGTCGAGTGAGACCGTAAAGGCGGCCGAGGCCTATGCCACGTCTTGGGGGGGAATTGAAAATGCAGTCAGGAGCAAAGCGAGGCCCGCGCATATTGATTTACAGCCACGACACATTCGGTCTTGGTCATTTGCGGCGTTGTCGGACGATTGCCCACGCGCTGGTTGAACAGAACCGGGATCTGTCGGTGCTGATTTTGTCCGGCTCACCGATTATCGGCAGCTTCGATTTTCGCACGCGGGTCGATTTCGTGCGCATTCCGGGCGTCATCAAGCTGCGCAACGGGGCCTACACGGCGCTCAGCCTGCACATGGATATCGAGCAGACGATTGCGCTGCGGGCCTCGATCATCCGGCACACGGCGGACGTTTTCGACCCGGACCTGTTTTTGGTCGACAAGGAGCCGACGGGTCTTCGGGGCGAGGTTCAGGAGACGCTGGCGCTGCTGAAGCGGCGCGGCACGCCGTTGATTTTGGGACTGCGGGACGTTCTGGACGAGCCCTCGTTGCTGGCGCCGGAGTGGCAGCGCAAAAACGTACTGCCCGCGTTGCGCGACCTGTATGACGAGATCTGGGTTTACGGTCTGCCGCAGATCTGCGATCCGCTGGCGGAGATTCCGCTGCCGCAAGCGGTGCGCGAGAAGCTCGTGTTCACGGGCTATCTGCGGCGCACGGTGCCGCAGGGGCCGGCCTGGGCGCCGACCTGGCCGCAAGGGCAGCTGCCGGAGCAACCCTATATTCTGGTGACGCCGGGTGGCGGGGGCGACGGCGAGGCCCTGATCGAGTGGGTCTTGCGGGCCTATGAACACGACGACGACCTGCCGCACCCGGCGGTGCTGGTGTTCGGCCCGTTCATGGAGGCGGAGCGGCAAGGTGCGTTCATGCGCCGGGTGGCGGCGTTGGATCGGGTGCATGCGATCACCTTCGATACCCATATGGAGGCGCTGATGGCGCGCGCGGCGGGTGTTGTGGCGATGGGCGGCTACAACACGTTCTGCGAGATCCTGTCGTTTGACAAGCGCGCGGTCGTGGTGCCGCGTCGGGTGCCGCGGATGGAGCAGTATATCCGCACGGTGCGGGCGCAGGCGCTGGGTCTGGTGACGATGCTGCTGGAGGACGCGGCGCTGGATCCGGCGGCGATGGCGGCGGCGATCCGGCACCTGCCGGCGCAACGGCTGCCGTCGGAGGTGGTGGTGCCGGGGTTGCTGGACGGCCTGGACAATGTCAATCGCCTGGTCGCGCTCAAACTGGCCGGGCGCGAGGCCGCCCCCAGGCTCAGACTCGCCACCCAATCCACCTGAGAGGAGCCCGCCTGGTCGGCACGCCGTGGCTAATGTGAACCGTTTCCGAGGTGTCGTTGTGAGGTCGATAGGGGTCCGAGCGCTCTGCGCCGCATTTGTCGCCGTGGCGCTGGGCGGCCTTGGCGTCAAGGCCGGAGACATCGAGCCGGTCGAGACGCCGAGCCTCATGGCGCGCGTGGAGGCGGGCGAACTGCCCCCCGTTGCGGAGCGCCTGCCGCAGACTCCCCGCGTGGTCGCCATGGACAGCGACCATTACCAGCTCGGCCGGCACGGCGGCCAATGGCGCATGCTCGTGCACCGCTCCAAAGACGTCAAAATGCTTTCGGTTTATGGCTACGCTCGGCTTATCACTTATGCGCCAACACTTGACCTCGTACCCGACATCGCCGAGGACATCGTCGTCGAGGACGGGCGCATCTTCACGTTCAAGCTGCGCAAAGGGCACAAATGGTCCGACGGCCACCCCTTTACGAGCGAGGATTTCCGCTATTACTGGGAAGATGTGGCCAACAACAGGGAGCTTTCGCCGGCCGGTCCGCCGCGCACGCTGCGGCTGTACGAGGAACTCCCCAAGGTGGAAATCCTCGACGAGATCACGATTCGCTACAGCTGGTCTCGGCCGAACCCGTTTTTCCTGCCCGCCATCGCCGGTGCGGCGCCGCTGTTTATTTATCGCCCGGCGCACTACCTGAA
>JAUVWK010000029.1 GCA_030604165.1 Alphaproteobacteria bacterium
ACGCGCACCCGCTTGCCCGCCTTGCGCACGCTGCCTTCCAGCACGTAGCGCGCGCCAAGCTCTCGCCCCACTTGCTTCACATCCACCTTCTGACCCGTATAGGTGAAGGAGGAATTGCGCGCGATGACGGGAAACAGGCGCCACAGCGAGAGCGCGGTAATGAGATCCTCGGCGATGCCGTCGGCGAAATATTCCTGCTCCTCGTCGCGGCTCATATTGTCGAACGGCAAGACCGCGATGGCCGGCCGGGCCTCGAAGCCGGTCGCGCCGACTGCCGCCGGGGCCTGGCGATCGCCAGTGCCTGAGGGGGCCGCGGTGTCGGCGCTCTCCAACGCGCCAACGCGGTAGACATGCACCGGATTGGCGATGTTCTTGAGCTCCTGCGGGCCGAGGTCTTCCAGGCCCGCGTCCAGCCGGCCATGCACTTGGCGGTAGACGTCTTCCGATATGTTGACCGTGCCGGGGGCGGCCAGCTCCTGCAGGCGCGCCGCGATATTGACGCCGTCGCCGAAGATGTCGTCGTCGTCGACGATGATCTCGCCCAGATTGACGCCGATGCGAAACGCCATGCGGACGCTTTCCGGCACGCCCGTGTTGCGCTCCGCCATGGCCTCTTGGATTTCCGAGGCGCATTTGACCGCATCGACGGCACTGGCGAACTCGGCCAAAAGGCCGTCGCCGGTGGTCTTGACGATGCGGCCCTTGTAGGACGCGATTTTAGGATCGATCGCCGCCCCGCGGTGGCCCTTCAGCGTCGTCAGCGTGCCGGCTTCGTCCGCCCCCATGAGACGCGACCAGCCGACGGCGTCGAGCGCGACGATGGCCGCCAGCTTGCGCTGAACCGTATCTCCCGGCATGACTTTCCCCCTGCGAAAGGCGCAACGTGCCCTGCCGGGCTTATTGTGCGCCCGGGCCGCGGCGCGCGCAATCGACGCCTATTCGATTTCGACGGCGAGCTGACCGACGTCGACGGCGTCTTCCTCCTTGACGTGCAGTTTCGTCACCGTGCCGCCCTGCTCGGCATCGTGCGGCACCTCGGTCTTCATGACTTCGAGGATGAACAGCGTATCGCCCGCCTTCACCGTGTCGCCCTCCTTGACCAGAACCTTCCAGATATTGCCCGGCGCCTGGGTCAGGATTTCTTCCGCCATGCTGTTCACCCCCGTCTATTCGATGCTGTCATCGCTGCAGATCTCGTCGAGCGTGCGGGCGAGCGCCTGCGCCTCGTCGACCGAGATCGATTTGAACCTGTAGTGGTCGTTGGGCTTGGATTGGCCGAGCTTCCAGAACGCGGCCGATGGCACCGTGTAGGGGCAGATGAAGCCGCCCATGCTCGGCCCGTCGTGCACCAGGATGATCGGCTTCTGCCCGCACAGATTGATGGCGCCCAGGGGATAGCCCTGGTCGACGATGTTGGAGGCGTCGGAGCCGTTTTCCGGCGGCTTGTCGGTGGCCTTTTCGGTGAAGGTCCAGTCGGGCCCCTCGAGGCGGTAGCCGGTGCGGTCGCTGCGCGCCTCGAGTTTCCATTCGGTGGCGAGAAAGCGCTCGTGCCCGGCGGCGTCGATCCAGTCGTCGTTGGGCCCCGGCACGGCCTCGACCAGCCACTTGCGGTCCGCGGCGATGGCGGGCTGGCGCCCCGCCTTGACGCGGCGGCCCGGTGTGCCTTGAGCGGCGCGCACCGGCAGCAGCTGGCCGGCCTGGCTGGCGTGGCCGTCGAGCCCACCGACGCTCGCCTTGTGGAAGGTGGAGGCGGAGCCCAGCCATTGCGGCGCGTCGATGCCGCCGGCGACCGCCAGATAGCCGCGTGCGCCGAGCCGCGCGGGGCCCAGCACCAGCGTCTGGCCGGCCTTGACCGCAACGCTCTGCCATATTGCCATCGGCTCGCCGTCGAGGGTCGGCTTCATGTCGGCGCCGGTCACGGCGATCACGCTGTCGCCCTGGAGTTTGATGGTCGGCCCCATATATTGCGCCTCCAGGCCCGGCGCGCCGGCGGCGTTGCCGACCAGCAGGTTGGCGAGCCGGAACGACCAGCTATCCATGGGCCCGGACGGCGGGAAGCCCTGGTTCCAGAAGCCGATGCGGCCCGGATAATCCTGGATGCTGGTCTCGAGGCCCGGTTTGACGATTTCAAGCATCCTCAAGCCCTCTCGTGGATTCTATCCATTAGAACCGTTCGTCCTTGTCCACGGTGGCGATCCAGCGGTGGTAATTGCGCACCGAGAATCTCTGATAATCGACCATGTTGTAGACATAGCTGCCGGCGTCGATCTTGGCCTCGGCCGCCTCGTACTCGGCCTGGGTGACGGGCACGAACTTGATGCGGTCGCCGGGGCGGAAGAGCACGATATTGCCGTCGAACACGTCGAAGCGCTTTTCCGTGTCCCAAATCGGCACCGGCGTGCGGCCGAACAGCTGATAGCCACCGGGCGTCGCCACCGGATAGATCGCCGAGGCCGAGCCGCCCATGCCGACCGTGCCTTGCGGGGTCCAGGTGCGGGGCGGGTTGTATTTCGGACAGGTGATCATGGCGCGCGGGTCGAGCGGCTGCAAAAACGGCAGGCCCGGCCAGAAGCCGAGCGAGGCCACCCAGTATTCCGAGCCCGAGTGGACGCGCACGAGCTGGTGGCGGTCTTCCAGGCCGTTGATGCGGGCGACGAAGTCGGGGTCGTATTCCTTCTCGGTGATCTTGGCGCAATAGTCCGCGATGCACTCCTTGGTCCAGGGATCGAGATACATGGTCTCGAAATAGAACAGCCGGCTGTCGAGCTCGATATCCTCGCTCGGCCCGAGGCTGTCGATCAGCGCGCGCAGCTCCGCCACCAGGTCGGCGAAGCGAATATCGTTCGGCTCGTAATGCACAAGCAGCGAGGCGAAGCACGGCGCCGTTTCCACCACACCCTTGGTGCCATTCTGCGCCAGCGCGGTGGCCAGGCCCTGGGCCAGGAAGTTGAGCTCGAGATTCATCTCGTTGCCGAACTCGACCGTCACGTAACGGTCGCCGCCGGGCAGGAATCTGGGTTCGTCGTAGATCATTCGCGGCGCCTCCCGGTGCGCGGCTCAGCCTGCCAACAACGCCGCTTTATGTTGTTCGACGAAGCCGGTGTGCGTGGCTCCGGCGCGGAACGCGTCATGGGCGACAACGCGTCGCAGAAACGGAATGTTGGTCACGATGCCTTCTACCCGGAAAGCTTCGAGCGCAGCCAGCATTTTCTGGATCGCGGCCGCGCGGTCGGCGCCATGGGCGATCAGCTTGGCGATCATGGGGTCGTAAAAATACGTCACCGTATCGCCCTGACGCACGCCGGTGTCGACCCGGATGCCGTCCGCCGCCGCCGGCGGTTCGAAGCGCTCGAGCGGGCCCGGCGAGGGCAGGAAGTTCTTGTCCGGATTTTCCGCGTAGACGCGGCACTCGATGGCGTGGCCCTCGGCGCGGATGGTGTCTTGCGCGAGCGACGTCAGGTCATCGCCGCGCGCCAGGCGAAGTTGCAGGCCGACCAGATCCTGGCCGGTGATCATTTCGGTGACCGGGTGCTCGACCTGAATGCGCGTGTTCATCTCCAGAAAATAATAATCGCCGGCCTCGTCCATGATGAATTCGACGGTGCCCGCGCCGCGGTAGCGCTCTTGGCTGGCGAGCGCGACGGCGGCCTCTGCCATGCCTACGCGTGTCGCCTCCGAGATGCTCGGCGAGGGCGTTTCCTCGACGATCTTCTGAAAGCGGCGTTGGATCGAGCACTCGCGCTCGAAGAAGTGGACCGCGTGACCGTCGCCGAAACCGAAGACCTGAATCTCCACGTGGCGCGGCCGCTCGATATATTTCTCGAGATAGACGGCGTCGTTGCCGAAGGCCTTGCCGGCGAGATTCTGCGTCGCCTCGACGGTGTCAGCGAGCGCGGCGGCGTCGTCGACACGGCGCATACCGATGCCACCGCCGCCGGCAGATGCCTTGACCAGCAGCGGATAGCCGATCTCGCTGCCGGCCTCGGCAAGCCCCGCCAGGTCGCCTGGCAGGAACCGCGCGCTCCCCGGCACGATGGGAAGGCCCGCGCCGTGGGCGAGCTGACGCGCCCGCTCTTTGTCGCCCATGGCGGCAATGGTCTCCGGTCGCGGACCGATCCAGATCAGACCGGCGTCGCTCACGGCGCTAGCGAAGTCATCGTTCTCCGCCAGAAAGCCGTAGCCCGGATGCACCGCGTCCGCGCCGCTGGCGCGCGCCGCCGCCAGCACATTCTCGGCCACCAGATAGCTTTCCTTGGCCGGGGCGGGGCCGATCGGCAGCGCTTCATCGGCCTCGGCGACGTGTTTCGCCTCGGCGTCGGCGGCGGAATAAACCGCCACCGCCGCCAGCCCGAGGTCATGACAACCGCGGATGACGCGGCAGGCGATTTCGCCGCGATTGGCGATCAGGACTTTTTTCATTTCCTCACCGCCGGGCCGGCTCAACGCCCGACGCGCGCGCCGCGCGCCATCAGGCGACCGCCGCGCGCACGGCCTTGGCGACCTCGACCGCGCCCGGCGTATCGGAATGGACGCAAATGGATTCGCACTTGACCGGCACGAAGCCGCCGGTGTTGGTCTTGACCTTGCCTTCGCGGGCGGCGAGCACGGCCTGCTCGACCGCTACCTCGGCCGCGACCGGCACATGCTCGCGGGTGATGATCACCTCGCCCCGGTCGTTGTAGTCGAGGTCGACATAGGTTTCCCAGATCACCGGCACGCCGATCTCGGCATAGACTTTCTCGTGCAGCGTGCCGGCCATGCCCATCACGGGCACGCCGAAGGCCTTGGCGACCTCGCCGATGGCGCCGCACACGGCCTCGTCGCGCCACGCCACGCCGTTCAGCGTGCCATGCGGCTTGACGTGGCTCAGCGCCATGCCCTCGAGCGCGAGAAAAGCCTTGAGCGCGCCGACCTGATAGATCAGGCAATCGAACAGCTCGTCCGCGCCCAGCGCCATCTCGCGCCGGCCGAAGCCGTCCCGGTCCGGATAGGAGGGGTGCGCGCCGACCGCCACGCCGTGGCGCTTCGCCAACCGCACGGTGTTGTGCATCACTACCGGATCGGAGGCGTGATAGCCGCAGGCGACGTTGGCCTGGGTGACGAACGGCATGATGCCCTCGTCGTCGCCGCATTTGTAGATGCTGTAGGCCTCGCCCATGTCGCAATTGAGATCGATCGCCATCGTTCTTGCTCCCGACAGACTCTGCCGCGCCGACCGGCGCCGTCAGCTCATATAGGGTTGCACCGCCTCGCGCACGGCCCGGGCGATATCCACGGCGCCCGGCGTGTCGGAGTGGACGCAGATGGTTTGGCATTTGACCGGCACCAGCTTTCCGGTGTGGCTCTCGACCTGGCCGTCCCTGGCCGCGCGCAGCGCTTGCGCGACGGCCGCCTCGGCGCTGACCGGGTCGTGCTCGCGGGTGATGATCACCTCGCCCTGGTCGTTGTAGTCGAGATCGACGTAGGTCTCCCAAATCACCGCCACGCCGTGGGCGGGGTAGACCTCCTCATGGCCGGTGCCGGACATGCCCATGAGCGGCACGCCGAACGCCTTGGCGGCCTCGGCGATGGCGCCTGCGACCTCGGCGTCGCGCCAAGCCGCGCCATAGAGCGCGCCGTGCGGCTTGACGTGATTGAGCGCCATGCCTTGCTCGTCCAGAAAAGCCTTGAGCGCGCCCACCTGATACATGATGCAGGCGGTCAGCTCCGCCGGCTGCATCGCCATGCGCCGCCGCCCGAAGCCATCCCGGTCGGGATAGGACGGATGGGCGCCGACGCGCACGCCATGTTGCTTGGCCAGTTGCACGGTCTTGCGCATCACCGTCGGATCGGAGGCATGGAAGCCGCAGGCGACGTTGGCCACCGTGATGTAGGGCATGATGGCTTCGTCGTCGCCGCATTTGTAGATGCTGTAGGCCTCGCCCATGTCGCAGTTGAGATCGATGCCCATCGGTCAAACTCCTGATTTTGGTGGCGCCCTTTGCGGGCAGTTTACGAGCAGGCCGGATCGCTGCCAAGGCGGCCGGCGGCACGCGCTCGCGCGCCACGAAAGTCGGGACGCCCTAAATCTGGAGATGGTTCTCGATATCGGTGAGCGCCGGAATCACTGCGCGGGGCGCGCCGGCGGCGAAAAACGCCGGCTCGCCGACGCCGACGAACGGCACCGGCACGCGCTCGGCCGCCTCCATGTCGGCGATGGAATCGCCGACGAAGAGCGTGTCGGCTGCGGCCATGCCACGCGCGGCGAGAAAGCCCGCCATGAGGGCGTCCTTGGGCGCTTGCAACGTGGCGGAGAAATGATCGGCGAAAAACCCTGCGATCCCGAGCCGTTCGGTGGCGCCGCGGATTTCGTCCCGTGGCACGCCGGTGACGACGGCGAGCAGTCGCGCCCGGGCCTGGCGCTCGAGCAGCGCCTTGACGCCGGGAAAGAGGCCGAGCGCGGGGTTGATCAGCTTTAGCCTGCGTCCGTATGCAGCCGTCATGCGCGCGCGCGCGCGCGTCCCGAGGGAGCGCCCGGTGAGTTCGCTGTAGACGCGGTCGAAGATGGCCTCGCGGCCGCTGCCGGCGTGGCGGCGATAAACCTCGATCACCTGGTCGGGCGTCGCCCCGTGGTCGCCGAAAGCCGCCGCAAAGGCCTCCGATTTCGCGGCCATGGTGTCGGCGATGACGCCATCGAAGTCGAGGAACAGGATCTTGCAGGGCATCGTGCCCCTTTCTCGAAGCGTGGGTGGAGCGCGGCCCAAGCATCCGTGCCTCGAACGCCGGATTTGACCGCACGGCCATTTTGCCCCAAAAAGCGGTTCGATCCACGGCAAAGCTTAGGATTCCCACCTTGGCCACAGCAAGCGACCTGCTTCGCGAGGCGATCGACGAGCCCGGTCTCTATCTCGACCAACCGACGGACACGGCGGCCTACGCCATCGATTGGACGGGTAAGTTCGCCGGCACGACCCCGCTGGTGGTGCGCCCGCGCAACACCGAGACGGTCTCGCGGGTGCTGGCGGCGTGTGACCGCCATGGTCTCGCCGTGGTGCCGCAAGGCGGCAATACGGGCATAGTTGGCGGCTCGGTGCCGCACCAGGGCGAGGTGGTGATCAGTCTGTCCCGCATGAACGCGATCGAGGCCTTCGATGCGGCCTCGGCCACGGCGACCGTGCAGGCGGGCGTGGTGCTGCAGGCGCTGCAAGAGCATCTGGCCGAGCGGGACCACGAATTCGCCGTCGATCTGGCGGCCCGTGGCTCCTGTCAGATCGGCGGCATGATCGCGACCAACGCCGGCGGCATCAAGGTGCTGCGCTACGGCCACATGCGCGAGCAAGTGCGCGGCCTCGAGGTGGTGCTGGCCGATGGCACCGTGCTCCGCAACCTCAACCGCCTGAAGAAAAACAACACGGGCCTCGATCTCAAGCAGCTCTTCATCGGCTCCGAAGGTATCCTCGGCGTGATCACGCGGGCGGTGGTGCAAGTCCAGCCCCGGGCGCCGGCGCGGCAAACCGCGCTCATCGGCCTCGCCGACCGGGCCAAGCTGCCGGCGCTGTTGCAGGCCTGCCGGGAGCGCTTTCGCGGGCTGTCCTCGCTCGAGTTCGTCGTGCGCGACGCGATCGATCTGGTGCGCGAAGTGGAGCCCGAGACGCGCGAGCCGTTCGGCGCGATTTATCAGGTCTACGTCATTATCGAGGAGGAGACGCCCGCTGGGGCGGCCGCGCGGGAGGGGTTCGTCGCCGCGCTTGCCGCGCTCGCCGAGGTGGAGCTCGTGGCCGACGCCATCGTCGCCGCATCCGAGCGCCAAGCCCGGGCGGTCTGGCGCCTGCGCGAGGGACCCACCGAGCTCATCGGCCGCTTGGGCCTGACCCACAAGTTCGACGTCACTGTGCCGCCCGGCGCGATCCCGCCGTTTCTGACGGCGATGGAGCGCCTCGGCGAGGCGATGACGGGCTTTCGGCCGCTCCTCTATGGCCATCTCGGCGACGGCAATGTGCATGTCAACATGATGCAGCGGCCCGGCCTCGCCGAGGCGGCGTTTCACCAGGCCGGCCCCGCGCTGGCGGCGCGCATCTACGGGCTGGTGGCCGAGCACGAAGGCAGCATCAGCGCCGAACATGGCATCGGCGTGATGAAACGGGATTATCTGCATCTCTCCCGCACAGCGGAGGAAATTGCCTTGATGCGCCGGCTCAAGGCGACCCTCGACCCCAACGGAATTCTGAATCCCGGCGTGATCTTTACGGCCTAACGGGGCGCCGCGCGCCGCTCAGGCGGCGGCCCACATACGCAGCAGGTCGTGCACCGTGCTCGATGCCAGGTTTTGCTCGTGGGAGCCCGCGCCATTTTGGCTCAGGTCTTGGCACAACCGATTGAGCTTGAGCAGAATTTGCCGCTGGGTCTCGTCGCGCACATAGCTCTGAATCCAGAACACCGCGACGACCCGGGCGCCGTGCGAGACCTCTTCGACACGATGCAGGTTGGTGGTGGGGTAGAGCGCCGCGCTGCCGGCCGGAAGCCTGAGCTGCTTGGTGCCCGACGGGCTCTCGATGGTGAGCTCGCCGCCGTCGTAGCTATCGGGCTCGCTCAAGAAGACGGTGCAGGAGAGGTCGGTGCGCACCGCGCTGGGGTGGCCCAAATTCATGATCGCCGCGTCGGTGTGGAAATCGTAATACATGCCCGGCTCGTAGCGGCTGAACATGGGGAAAGAAAACTTCGACGGGAAGGCGTAGGCGTTGACCTCGGCGTTGCCTTGCACCGCTTGCAAGATCATCTTGCCGAGCCGCGCGCGGGTCGCGTCGGGCTTGAGCTCCAGGTTGCGCTTGAGCTCGTCGCTGCCTTTTTGCGTCGTCCGCCGGCCGTCCTCGAAATCGCCGGTATCCAGCGTGGCCATGATCGTGGCCACCTGGTCGGCGCTAAGAATGTTGTCGATCGTGATCATTTGCCCTTCCTCTCAAGCGCTCCCGCGCTGGGCGCGAAGGATAGGGCGGAATGGCTAACGGCCAGTTACCGGAGGGGGTTAGGCACGGGGCGCGCCGATGGACGGCTCAGTGGATCAGCAGCTCGGCGGCGACGGGGCGAAACTCGGCGGGCTTGATCACCGGCACATGGGCGACCCTGACGGAATGCAGTTTGCCGTCGAGGTTTTGCTGCCAGAAATCGAGGAACTTCCGCAGGATCGGAAATTCGGGCGCCAAGTCGTATTCCTGCCAGACATAGCTTTGCAGCACGCGGCGAAAATCCGGCATGAAATAGAGGATTTCCGCCGTGGTCAGGCGATAGTCGTTCAGCTGGCGCGCTAGGTCACTCATGGTTCTGCGAATCACGGTAGGTGCGAAAGCTTAACAAAGTGTGACCAAACGGCCGGCCGCGATCAACAATAACTGCTTCGAAACAATATGTTAGCAGCAGCGCTTTCGGATTGCTGACACGCGGACGCGAGAAAAATTCGGCTCGCGGCGCCGAAAATGCTCGAAATGCTTGAAATAGGGTGCAATTGAGTGTTAGCACTCACACCAGGCGGAGTGCTAACAACATCGCGGACAATGGCGTTGGCGGCACCCGACCAAACAGCATCAGCAGACACAGTGAGCGGAGGTAGAGATGAAATTTAGGCCCCTGCATGACAGGGTCGTGGTTCGGCGGCTCGACGAGGACCAGAAGACCGCCGGCGGCATCATCATTCCCGATTCGGCGCAGGAAAAGCCGCAAGAGGGCGAGGTGGTGGCGGTTGGCCCGGGCGCCCGCGGCGACGATGGCAAAGTGCACGCGCTCGACGTCAAAAAGGGCGATCGGGTGCTGTTCGGCAAATGGTCCGGCAATGAAGTGCGGATCGACGGCGAAGAGCTCATGATCATGAAGGAATCCGACATCATGGCGGTGCTCGAGGTGCGCGCCAAGGTGCGGACCAAGAAGGCCGCCTGATCCGCCGCAATTTGGCGGATTCTGAACAAGTATCAGCAACGAATAGAGATGGATAGACGGAACCATGGCTGCAAAGGAAGTTAAGTTTTCCTCCGACGCGCGTGCGCGATTGCTGCGTGGCGTCGATATTTTGGCCGACGCGGTCAAGATTACGCTCGGGCCCAAGGGCCGCAACGTGGTGTTGGACAAGTCGTTCGGCGCGCCGCGTATCACCAAGGACGGCGTCACGGTGGCCAAGGAGATCGAGCTTGCCGACAAGTTCGAGAACATGGGCGCCCAGATGCTGCGCGAGGTGGCCAGCAAAACCAACGACGAGGCTGGCGACGGCACCACCACGGCGACGGTTTTGGCCCAGGCGATCGTGCGCGAGGGCTCCAAGGCGGTGGCCGCCGGGATGAACCCGATGGACCTGAAGCGGGGCGTGGAACTCGCCGTGACCGCCGTGGTCGCCGATATCCGGAAGCGCTCCAAGCGGGTTTCGACCACCGCCGAGATCGGTCAAGTCGGCGCGATCGCGGCTAACAACAACCCCAGCGTCGGCGCCATGATCTCGGAGGCGATGGAGCGGGTCGGCAAGGAAGGCGTGATCACGGTGGAAGAGGCCAAGGGGCTCGATACCGAGCTCGATGTGGTCGAGGGCATGCAGTTCGACCGCGGCTACCAGTCGCCCTACTTCATCACCAACGCCGACAAGATGACCTGTGAGCTCGACGATCCGGTGATCCTGCTGCACGAGAAGAAGCTCTCCAACATGCAGGCCATGATTCCGTTGTTGGAATCGGTCGTGCAGAGCGGCAGGCCGTTGCTGATCATCGCCGAAGAGGTTGAGGGCGAGGCCCTGGCGACCTTGGTGGTGAACAAGCTGCGCGGCGGGTTGAAAGTTTCGGCGGTCAAGGCGCCGGGCTTTGGCGACCGGCGCAAGGCGATGCTCGAAGACATCGCCATCCTGACCGGCGGTCAAGTGGTGAGCGAGGATCTTGGCATCAAGCTCGAGAGCGTCACGCTCGACATGCTGGGCAGCGCCAAGCGCATCTCCATCACCAAGGAGGAGACCACCATCATCGGTGGCTCGGGCAAGAAGAGCGACATCACCGGGCGCTGTAACCAGATCCGCGCCCAGATCGATGAGAGCAGCTCCGATTACGACCGCGAGAAGCTGCAAGAGCGGTTGGCCAAGCTGGCCGGCGGCGTTGCCGTCTTGAAAGTCGGCGGCGGCACCGAGGTGGAGGTCAAGGAGCGCAAGGATATGGTCGAGGATGCGCTCAACGCCACCCGCGCGGCGGTCGAGGAAGGCATCGTGCCGGGCGGCGGCGTGGCACTGCTTTATGCCGGCCGCGCGCTCAAGAAGCTCGAGGGCGAAAACCCCGATCAGACGGTGGGCATCGAGATCGTGCGGCGCGCGCTACAGGCGCCGATACGGCTGATCGTCGAGAACGCCGGCGCCGACGGCTCGCTCGTGGTGGGCAAGCTGCAGGAGCAGAAGAGCGCGAGTTGGGGCTTCGATGCGCAAAAGGAGAAGTATTGCGACATGATCCAGGCCGGCATCATCGACCCGGCCAAGGTCGTGCGCACCGCGTTGCAAGACGCGGCTTCGATCGCGGGCCTGCTGATCACCACCGAGGCGATGGTGGCGGAGAAGCCGGAGCCCAAGTCGGATATGCCCGCGGCGCCCGATATGGGCGGCATGGGCGGCATGGGCGGCATGGGCATGTAGCTCTGCTCGCTTGCGGCAAGCTTCCCGAAAGCAAGAGGCGGGCTTCGGCCCGCCTCTTTGTTTTTGCGCTGGCGCCGTTTCGACGGTCGGTCTTAGAGCAATTCACGATCCTGTGGAATCGCTTAAGGCCGCGACCGCGGCCCGCCGTTTATCCGGCGCGCCGGCGCAGGTGCGGACCGTCAGGTCCGCTGCCGCGAGCAAATAAAGCTTGCGTGGTTCCAACTAAAGTGGAACCGCGCTAGCCCTTCCAGGAGCCTTCCTTGACCAATTGATCGGTCAGCGTGTCGAGCGCGCGGCCGAAGCGCGCCACCACCTCGTCGACCTCCGCTTCGGTGATCACCAGCGGCGGCGAAAAGGAGACCGCGTTGACTTGCATCAGCGCGCGGCTGATCAGACCCTCTCCGACGCAGAGTGCGGCGAGGCGCGGCGCGGCCTTCAGTTTGAGATCCAAGGGCTCCTTGGTGTTCTTGTTGGCGACCAGCTCGACGCCGGCGATCAGCGCGATGCCGCGCACCTCGCCGACCAGCGCATGATCGGCCACCGCCGCGCGCAGCTTCTGTTGGAAATAAGCCCCGATCTTGGCCGAATTGGCGGTTAGATTTTCCCGCTCCATGATGTCGAGGTTGGCCAGCGCGGCGGCTGCCGCCACCGGGTGGGCGCTATAGGTGTAGCCATGCGCGAAGGCGCCGACCTCGGGCGTGCCGGCGACCAGGACGTTCCAGATCTTCTCCGAGATCATGGAAGCCGACATCGGGATGTAGCCGCTGGTCAGACCCTTGGCCAGGGTGATCATGTCGGGCTCGATGTCGAACTGGTCGCAGCCGAATTCCTTGCCGGTTCGTCCGAAGCCGCAGATCACTTCGTCCGCGATCATCAGCACGTCGTGCTTCTTGAGCACCTTCTGGATCGCTGGGAAATAGCCCTCCGGCGGCAGGATCACGCCGCCGGCGCCCATGATCGGCTCGGCGATGAAGGCCGCCACCGTCTCCGGGCCCTCGGCCTCGATCAGATGGTCGAGTTTTTGGGCGAGTGAATTCGAGTAGTCCTGTTCGCTCATGCCGGGTTCGGCGAAGCGATAATAATGCGGCGTCTCGGTATGCAGAACGCCCGCGATCGGCAGGTCGAAGGCGTTGTGCACCATCTGGATGCCGGTCAGGCTGGCCGCGGCGACCGTGACGCCGTGGTAGCCGCGGCGGCGCGAGATGATTTTCTTCTTTGCCGGTAGGCCGCGCAGGTTGTTGTAGTACCACACCATTTTTACGTGGGTGTCGTTGGCGTCCGAGCCCGAATTGCCGAAAAACACCTTGCTCATCTCGCCCGGCGCCATGCGCGTCAAGCGGTCGGCGAGGCGGATGGCCGGTTCGTTCGCCATCGAGGCGAAGCTGTGGTAGTAGGCGATCTTGCGGGCCTGGTCGGCGATCGCCTGAACCACCTCTTCGCGGCCCCAGCCGATATTGACGCACCAGAGCCCCGCCATCGCGTCGATATAGTCGTTGCCGTGGCTGTCGGTGATCGTCACTCCCTTCCCCGAGGTGATGATCTTGGGGCCCGTGTCGAGATGGTCCGCGAGCGGCGTATAGGGGTGCAGAAAGCTCTGCTTGTCCATTTCCTCGAGCGAGAGATTGCGGGCTGCCTGAACGCTCATGGTTTCGGTCTCCATCCTATCGCGGGCCGGCTTGGGTCATACGTTTGGCGGCGCCCGTGTGGCGCCGCTCTGGTGAGCCAGACTATTGCGCACTTCCGGGCCGCTTTCCAGGCACATTTCGGTCGCCGGCCCGCTGTAAGGCGGCGGATAACCGGGCCGCGTCGAGCCGTACGACCAGCGCATCGGTGAGCCTGCCGTCGGCAACCTCGCCGGTGGCCAGTTGATAGGCTTGCGCGGCGGCGCGGGTCATGGGCCCGGCGACGCCGTCCACCACGCCGTCATAGAAGCCGAGGCTGGCGAGCAGGCGCTGAATGGTGACCGTCCGATCGCCGAAGGCGGCGGTGGTGCGCGGCAGCGGCACTTGGCGCTCTTCCTCGACCGCTTGCGTCGTCTCGCTCTGCGGCAGTAGCGGCGTGGCGGCGCGGCGCGCCGCGGCGAGCTGCGCGACGTCGAGATGCGCGGTGAGCCGGTCGCGATTATCGGCGGCGCGCCGGTTGATGTCGCCCTCGCCCACGGCGGCGATCAGGAACCATTTCATAGCCTCGACCGGGTTCTTGTCTACGCCGAGGCCGTTGACGTAAAGCAGACCGAGATGGTTTTGCGCTTGGGCGTCGCCCTGCTCGGCGGCGGCGCGATACCAGTGGGCCGCCTGTTCGTAATCGCGCGGCATGCCGTAGCCGAAACGGTGCATGATCGCGAGGTTGGTCTGCGCCACCGCGAGGCCCTGGTCCGCGGCGCGGCGATACCACTGTGCGGCGGCGGCGTAGTCCTGCGGCAGGCCGACGCCTTTCTCGCGCAAGTAGCCCAGATTGTTCTGGGCCTGCGCGCTACCGCCCTCGGCGGCCTTCGCGTACCAATGCAAGGCGCGCTC
>JAUVWK010000205.1 GCA_030604165.1 Alphaproteobacteria bacterium
CGGCATCGCGGTAGAAGATGTCGACCCGCACATGGCCGCCGTGCAAGAGCGTATAGCCGGCGCCGACCATGAACAGCGTGCCGTGCAGGTAGATCACGCCTTCCTGCAGGAAGATGGCGCCCACGCCGAATACGTAGCGCATCACCACCACGGCGAATTGCAGCAGCACCATCGCTAGTGCCAGCCATGCCACGGTGCGTCCGATGCGGTCGTTGAGACCGTCGATGAGGCGCGCCACCAAGGCCAGCGCGCTCACAACAACACTCCCGACCTTCGCCTCGCCGGATGCTGCGCCGGGCCGCCGTCATCATGCATCGCGCGGCGACAACGAAACGGCCCGCAGCGAAGCCGGCCGCGGGCCGTCAGGTTTTGTCGATGCCGGCGCCCTGGCGCGATGGGTCCTGGCGCGATGTCACGCAAGCGGAAAACGCTTTAGCCGCCGTATTTGAACGGCAATTGCCGCGCTTCCCAGAAGGCCTGATCCGCATGCTTGGCGATGGCGATGGCTTTCCTGCGGAAGTCGATGAAACTGTCATAGACCTTTTTGGTCGCCGCGTCCGCGGCGGCGACCTCGGCAACCACCTCGCCCGATTTTTCGCCGAGGGCATTGAGCAATTCGTTGGCCATGCGGCGCACCGCAACGCCATGCTTATGCACCAGCGTATTCAGCGCGTCGCCGTTGCGCGCGTTGAATTCGGCGAGCACGATGTCGTTCTCGGCCGCCATACAGGTCGCGAGCAAACTCTGCTGGCTCTTGCTCAAGCTGTTCCAGACGTCCAGGTTGATGCCGCTACTCAGCACGGTGCCGGGCTCGTGGAAGCCCGGCCAATAGTAGAATTTGGTCACCTTATAGAAACCGAAGGCGAGGTCGTTCCAGGGGCCGACCCACTCGGTGGCGTCGATCGTACCGGCCTGCAGCGCCGCGAAGATCTCGCCGCCGGGCAGCGCCACGGCGGCCGCGCCAAGGCGGCGCAGGACCTCGCCGCCGAGCCCGGGAATCCGCATCTTGAGCCCCTTGAAATCCTCCAGCGTGTTGATTTCCTTGTTGAACCAGCCGCCCCATTGCACCCCGGTATTGCCGGCCATGAACGGTTTGAGGTTGAAGCCCGCCGAGAGTTCGTCCCACAGCTCTTGTCCGCCGGCATGGTAGATCCAGGCGTTCATCTCGGTCGCGGTCATGCCGAACGGCACGGCGCAGAAGAAGTTGAAGGCTTTGGACTTGCCTTGCCAGTAATACTCGGCCGCGTGATAGAGATCCGCCGTGCCTTGCGAGACCGCGTCGAAGGATTCGAACGGCGGCACCAACTCGCCGGCCGCATAGACCTTGACGGCAAGGGTTCCATCGCTCGCCTCGGTGATGCGTTTCGCCAGCCGCTCGGCGGCGGTGCCGAGGCCCGGGAAATTCTTGGGCCAAGTGGTGACCATTTTCAGTTGGCGGGTGTCCTTTGCGATCGCCGGCGCCGCGAGCGACGACGCCGCGACCGCGCCCGCGCCGGCGAGGGCCGCGCCCTTCAAGAACGACCGCCGTTTCAGTTTTCCCTTATCAGACATCGCGACCTCCTTACTGCTTGCGTTATTGCTGCCCCGAACCGATGCGCCGGTCTCGGCGCACCCAAACCCATGCCATGTTCAAGGTTAACTTGACGCGGACCGGTCGGCTAGCGCGCTGATCCGCCGGTCTCGCCGCGTTACGCCTCGAGCCGCTGCCAACCGTCGGGCCCAAGGATTTCAACCGGACGAAACCGCGCCTTGTAGGCCATGTTGCCGCGGCCCTCGATCCAGTAGCCCAAATAGAGGTAGGGCAGGCCGAGCGCGCGGGCGCGCGCGATCAGCCAAAGGATCATGGTGGTGCCCGGGCTTTGCCGCTGCCGCGCCGGATCGAAAAACATATAGACACCCGAGAAGCCGTCGTTCACGCGGTCGTACAGGCACACCGCGACCAGCGCCGCCGTGCTGTCGTGAAAGGCGACGAGCGTGGTGTCGACGAAACTCTCCTCGACCATGGCCCGATAGTCATCGAAATCCATCGACGCCATCTCGCCATCGTGGTGCCGGGCCCGCAAATAGCGCAGGAAAAGCGCGTGATGCTCGGCGCGCGCCGCGGGCGGCTGCGCGTCGGCTGTTAGGTCGGCATTGGCCTTGAGCACGCGGCGCAGCGACCGACCGGGCTCGAAGTCGTTCACCCTGACCCGCAGCGGCACACACGCCCGGCAGGTGCGGCAGGCCGGCCGGTAGGCGATGGTGTGGCTGCGCCGGAAGCCGGCCTTGAGCAGATCCCCATATTGCGCCACCGCTTGCGGGCCGCGCAGCGGTGTGAACAGCTTGCGCTCGTGCTGCCCCGGCAAATATGGGCAGGGCTGTAGCGCGGTGGCATAAAGGTAGGTGAGGGCCTCGCCGAGCCGCGCTTCGCGGGCCATCGCGCGCCCGGCCTCATTGCCGATCTCTTCGGTGCGCGCGGGCGGCGGACGGCCCGTCGGGTCAGAATAGAGCATGGCGGGGCGCATTATAGCTTGCGCGGGTTTGCTGATGACACGTCATTATCGCCGCGCCTTGATCTTACCAAAGGCCGTAATACCACGGCGCGAACAGGGAAAACGCGACCCAAAGCAAAATGATAAGCGGTCCGCCGACGCGCAGGTAATCGGTAAACCGGTAGCGGCCCGGCGCCATCACCAACAAATTCGTCAAGTAGCCGATGGGCGTGGCGAAGGAGCAATTGGCCGCCAGAATGACGGTAATCACGAAGATCATGGGATCGACGCCCAAGCTGTAGGCGATATTGACCGCGATCGGCGTGAACAGCACCGCGCAAGCATTGTTGGTCAGCACGTTGGTGATCACGGCGACGAGCAGGAAAAACGCCGAGAGCACGATGGCCGGGCCGGCGCCATGCAAGGCGCCAAGGAAGGAATCGGCGATAAACGTCGCGCCGCCGGTCGCCGTTAGCGCTGCGTCGAGAGCCAGGGCGGCGCCGCCGACCATGACGATCTGGCGGTCGATGGCGCGGCCCGCCTGGCGGATGTTGAGGCAGCCCGTGACGATCATCAACGCCGCGCCGCACAACGCGGTAATCGTTATCGGCACCACGCCGCTGGCGGCGAGACCGACCACGGCGAGGAAAATCAGCACCGCACGCCCGGCGTGCCGGTAGGCGGGCAGCTCCGAGGCCGACCATTCCATGAGCACGACGTCGCGGTTGGCGCGGAGCGCCTGGATGTCACTCGGCCGACCCCGCACCAGCAGCACATCGCCCGCCTCGAGGCGAAGCTCGTTGATACGGGCGCGACTCATGCGCAAGCGGCGCTGAATTCCGAGCACCGAAATATTTTGACTCGCGGCGAACGCCACTTGCTCCAAGGGGAGGTCCACCATGCGCGAGCCTGGCGAGACCATGACTTCGGCCACCAAATGGCCCTGCGGCGCCCTGGCGTCGCCGCCCTCGACGTTCTGCGCGGGTCTAGACACGGGAGAAGGGCGAATGTAAAGCGTGGCGTCGCGCGCGACCGCCTCCGTCAAGGCGTTTCGCGTGGCCGCGACGATCACCAGGTCGTCCGGCTCCAGCCGGATGTCTTCAAAGGGCGGTTGGATGACGCTCTCGCCACGCTCGATCATCAAGACGGTCATGTTGCGCAAGGCCGGAAACATGCCGCCCACCGCCTTGGCGCCGGTCAGCGACGAGCCGAGGGTGACGGTGAATTGGGCGACGAACTGCTTGCCGCCGGAGCCGGTTTGTTCGGCCACCGGCGCGCGCCGCTTCGGCATCAGGCGAGGTGCGACAAAAAGCACGTAGAGCAGGCCAATGCCCGCCAAGACCAAGCCCGGGATGGTGAAATCAAAAAAGCGCAGCGGCCGCAAGCCCAATTGCACGGCCGTGCCCGAAACCAGGAGATTGGTGCTGGAACCGATCAAGGTAGTCATGCCGCCAAGGATGGCGCAGAAACTCAGCGGCATCATGAGCCGGCTCGCCGAATGGCCGAGGCGGTCGGCCAGGGCGGCGAGGATGGGAATGAACATCACGACGACCGGGGTGTTGTTCAAGAGCGCGCTGATCGACAACGCCACGATCAATGTCATGGCGATCGCGGGCGCCGGACGGCCGCGCGCCAGCAAATAAATCCGCCGCGAGGCGAAGTCGAGCGCGCCGGTGCGCACCATGCCCTGGCCGATGACGAGCAGCGCCACCACGGCGATGATGGCGGGGTTGGCGAAGCCCTTGAGCAACGCCACGGCGCCGAGCGGCTCGTCGCCCGGCTCGCGCGCTATCGGGGCGATGTAGAACAACACGAGCAGGAGCGCGACCAGCACCGCCGAAGTCAGTTCCAGCGGCACGCGCGGGTTGGCATAGGCCACGATCGCGAGCCCCGTGAGGCCGAGCGTCGCCCACATGGCAATAGACGGATCGACCGAGATCATAACTAAGTATCATAGGGGCGGCCCTCCCCTTGCCAAGCGCGTCGCGGCGCGGTGCGCGGCCGGTACCGGTTATTTCAGGCGGGACCAGAGATCGCTGCCCGTGAAGTCCCGGTCTTCGTCCGGCTCCGCCTGGTCCGGTATTTCCGCTTGCTCCGGTGTCTCCGCCTCGGCCGCAGGTTCGGCATCCGCCGCCGGCCCGGGCCGCGGCTTCGCGGCTTCGATCGCCGCCGCGTCCGCGGCTACGGGTGTCGGCTCGAGCACCGGGGTGGCCGGAGGGCTAGGCGCCCTGGATACCGCAGGGGGCGCCGCGGCGGCCAGCGAGCGCGGCACGACCCGGCTCAGCAACAGGATGCTAACTCGCCGGTTCTCCGGCGCCTCGGGGTTTGCCTTGTCCAGCGGATCGGTCGCCGCCTTGCCGGTTACCTTGACGATACGCGATTCGAGCAAGCCCGCGGCCGCAAGCACACGGCGGCCGGCGTGGGCCCGGTCGGTCGATAGCTCCCAGTTGCCGTAGCCCGTGCCGGACTGAAACGGCGACGCATCGGTGTGTCCGGCGATGGCGATGCGGTTGGGCAGATTGGCGACGATTTTGGCGACCTTGCCGAGCAGCGCGCGGGTATGGTCGAGCATTTCGGCGCTGCCCAACGGGAACATGGTTCGTTTGTCGGTGTCGAGAAGTTGGATGCGCAAGCCCTCGGCGGCGCGCGCGACGCGGATGTTGTCGCGGTACCGGCTCATCAACGGATCCTCCAACACGGCCCGCCGAAAATCGGCTTCGACGCGGGCGAAGTCGCGCGTCTCCTTCTGCGCCTCGGCCGTCAGGCCGGAATCGGCGCCGGCTTGGGGACCAACCACGGGCGACTTGCCGTCCGCCGCGTCGGGGCCGCTTTCGTGTTCGGCCCGGGCCAGCATCTCATCCTTCGCGTCGCGCGCCTCGTGCTCGCTTACGGTGCCCAAGAGGGCTTCGTCGCCCTGCTCCACGTCGTGCTCTAACACCGTGCCCAAATCGGTGCCGACCGCGTCATCGAGATCGTGTTCCGGAACGAATCCTTGCTCGGTTTGCACTCCCTCGGCGGCGACGGCGCGCTCATCGGCGTCGGCGAGCTTGGGGCTGCGCAGCCCGAGCACGACGGCCGGATCCCTTCGTTCCGAGTTCATGGCGCCATCCACGGCGAAGCTGCGGCCCGCGAGCACACCGCCCGCGCCGCTGGTGGCGCTGCTCACACTGGCCGGGGC
>JAUVWK010000487.1 GCA_030604165.1 Alphaproteobacteria bacterium
AGCGCTCGGCGTCGGCGTCATGCAACTCACCTACAACACGCAGAATCTCGTGGGCGCCGGCTGCTACGAGAGCAACGACAATGGCTTGAGCGATTTCGGGCGCGACGTGGTGACCGAGATGAACCGTCTCGGCATCCTCGTCGACCTCTCGCACGTCGGGCCCAAGACCAGCGAAGACGCCATCCGCCACTCGACCAAGCCCGTGGCCTATACCCACTGCTGCCCGGCGGCGCTCAAGGCGATCCCGCGCAACAAGAGCGACGCGCAGTTGCGTTTCATCGCCGAGCAGGGCGGCTTCATCGGGGTCGTCGCCTATCCGCCTTTCTTGAAGCGGGGCGCGGACTCCACGGTCGAGGACGTGGTCGAGGCCATGGCGCATGTCATCGACATCGCCGGCGAGGACCAGGTGGGCATCGGCACCGACTTCGTGCAAGACCAGCCGGACGCGTTTTTCGACTATCTGCGGCGCGACAAGGGCTCCGGCCGCATGGTGGCCCGGTTCGGCACGCCGAGCACCACGCGGCTCGCGCCCGAGGGCTTGAGCACGATCGGCGAATACCCCAACCTCACCGCCGCCATGATGCGCCGCGGCTGGTCGGAGGCGCGCATCCGCAAGCTGCTCGGCGAGAACTGGCTTAGATTGCTCGAGACGGTCTGGGGCGCCTGATTTTCTGACAGCATCGGCCGATTGATTCAGGTCAAAGCGCTACCGGCTCCGCTCATCGAGGCTAGGTTCGAACAGGCGAACCCAGGCGATCGAGGGAGGCCGGCGATAGCTCATGGACCGAGCCGAAATGTATGGTGTGGTGGACGCGTTCTTCGCGGCCTTGAACGCCCATGACGTCGAGGGCATGGCGGCGTGCTGCACCGCCGCGGTGGTGGCCGACGAAGTGGCCGAGCCGGAACCCTTCAACGGCGCGGCGGCGCTGCAGCAAGCCTATCGCGAAGTCTTTGCCGGCTATCCTGACTGCGCGGCCGATATGCTCGAGCGCTATGCCGACGGCGACAACGCGATCTGCCAAATGCGCTGGACGGCGACCAACTCGGGCAGCTTCCGCGGCGCCGCGCCCACCGGCAAGCCGGTGCAGTTGCGCCTGGCCTATTTCTTCCGCTTCAAGGGCGGCAAGATCGATCACATCACCGAGTATTACGACGTGGCCACGCTTTTGGCGCAGCAGGGTCAGTTGGCGCCGTGACGGCGTGGGCCGCCGCCGCGTAAGGGAGCGCGCATGATTAGCGACGAAGAATTTGCCCTAATTCGGCAGATCAAAAGCAGGCGGGAGCTCGAACACATCGAAACGCTGGCCGCTCTCGGCGACCGCTTCGTCGGCACCGAAGGCGACAGGCAAGCAATCGCCTATGTCACGCAGGTGTTCGACGAGCTCGGCCTCGAGATTCGCGAGACCCCGATCGAGGTGCCGACCTTTCTCGACACCGCGCCGCCGGTGCTGACGGTTGCCAACACGGGCGAGCGCTACGACGCGATCACGCCCTATTTCTCGCCCTCCACGCCGCCAGGCGGGCTCTCGGCCGAGGTGGTACCGATCATCGGCGGCCAGGATTCCGATTATCAAGGCACCGACGTGAGCGGCAAGATCGTCCTCTTGATGGAGGTCGAAGGCGGCTTCTCCATGTTTTGGCTCGGCACCTTCGCCGAACGCGCCGCCGCGCGCGGCGCCGTGGGCCTGATCATCATCCACCCGATGCCCTGGCCCTACCGCATGTCGATGGAGGCCGGCAACAGCCAGATCGCCGAGCGCTTTTGCGCCCGACGCTTGCCCGCGCTTTGCCTCTCGGCGCTCGACGGCGCGCGGCTGATGTACGAGATCGGCCGCGGCAACGGCCTGGTGCACATGGTCTGCGAAACGCTGATCGAGGATCGCGAGAGCGTCATCATCTCGGGCTTCAGCCGGGGCAGCGACGGCTCGGACGAGCGCATCGGCCTGATCGGCCACCGCGACAACGGCATCGCGCCCGGCGCCAATGACAATCTGAGCGGCACCGCCACGATGCTGGAATTGGCCCGCGTGCTGAGCCCGAAACAGGGCAAGCGTGGCTTCGAGTTCATCTCATCCACCGCCGAAGAGGGCGTCACCATCGGCGCCTGGTCCTACTGCCAACAGCACAAGGACGATTTGCGGCAAAACATGAAGGCGTTGATCGATGTCGACATGATCGGTGTCGGCGGCCGCATCAAACAGGTGGAGCGCGGCTTGTGGCCCGATTGCGAGCCGTTGGTCCAGCCCGACTGGCTGATGGACCTGGTGGACGAGGTCGCCGAGGAGCTTGGCTACCAGTTCGGGCGCATGACCGCGGGCTGGGGCGTCGCCGAAAGCGGCCGTTTTCTCGAGATCGGCGTGCCCGCGACCTGGCTCTGGGCGCCGGACGATCCCTATTACCACTCGGTCGAGGATTCGCCCGACAAGATCAATCCGATCAACCTCAAGGGCGTCTCCGATGTGGTCGCCATCGTGATGTGGCGCCTCGCCAACCCGTGATCGTCGCGGCCCAAAAGACCTGAGGGACAATGTAAGGAGAGCGAACCATGGATACCCGTGACTGGCTGATGTCGGACCGCAATCTGGTGAACGAGCCGATCGAAAGCTTCACCGACCTCAGCGACCAGGAGCGCGCCAATCTGCAACTGGTCATCACCGAGCTCAAGGGCTGGGTCGCGCAAGACATCGACATGGTGCTTTCGGTGATGGCCGAAGATGGCGTCTATTACGACATCACCCTAGAGCCAGCGGTGGGGCACGCCGGCATTCGCGAGTTCGGCGAGGGCTGGATCGAGGCGGTGCCCGACTTCACGCCCTATATCGAGGCATTTTGCGTCCAGGGCGATATGGTCTGCGATATGGGCCGCATCCGCGGCACCATCGCCAAGGATTTCTTCGGC
>JAUVWK010000348.1 GCA_030604165.1 Alphaproteobacteria bacterium
CCTGGCTGCCGTGGTCGTACAGGAGCCGGGCGGCGTGCGCGCGCGACATCTTGAAATTCTCGGCCATGATCCAGGCCTTATCGGCCGCCGCCATGGCCGGGGTCACCATGCCGCCGACGAAGGATTCGGTAAAGGCCACGCCTTCCGGGCCTTGCAGCGTCTCACAGGCCTCGGCCAGGCCCGCCGCGTCGAAGATGGTGCCGGCATCGGTCTTGTCCTGCTCCGTCATGCCGGGCATGGCGACAACGCTGGCCATCTGATCGACCAGCACGGCTTGGGCAAGGCGCTCGGGTCCGAACAGGTCGAGATAGCTCCAGATCACCGAGCAGCCCATCGACCAACCGAGGATGGTGACGTCGCCGAGCCCGAGCTGCGCCAACGCGTCGTACACGTCCTTGGCAAGCCGGGCGACGCGATAGCCGTGATCCGGCTTGTCGGATTCTCCGTGACCGCGAAGATCCAGCGCGATGACGCGGTAGCGGTCGCTCAAACCCGCCAGCTGATGCCTGAACATGGCGCCGCTCTGCGACCAGCCGTGGATCATCACGAGCGGCCGCCCCTCGCCCGCCTCCTGATAATGCAGGCGATAGCCGTCGTTGGTCTCGATATGGGCCATGGTCGCCGCCTCCCCGCTTCGCTTAGTCCGTGGCGACGGTCGCATGAAGCGAGGCGCGGCAAGCGATCGAACGCCCGCCCCGCCGGGAGATCGCCAAAATCAGACTAGTACCAAGGAGCGGGCGACCGCCGGACCGCCCCGGCCTATTCGGCCGCCTCGCTGGTGACCGTCAGCGGCGGCATGTCGTAGCCCGCGATCGGCTTGGCCGGCGGCAGCGCATAGGTGATTTTGCTGTGGCTGAGCCCGGCGTCGACCAGGGCGACCGCCATGCGCACCGCCAAGGGCACCGGATCGATCACCGGGATGTCGTAGCCGGCCTTGAGCAGTCCGCTCCGCACCGCCTCGGCACAACCCAGCATGCCGGTGCAGCCGAAGATGATGGCGTCGGCGCCGTCGTCCTCGACCGCGCGCACAGCCTCGGCGGCCAACGCATCCTTGGTACGGTTCATATTCTCCTCCAGCTCCAGCACCGGAATATCGACGGAGCGGACGGAGGCGAGCTTTTCGAAAATGCCATAGCTCTTGGCCTGGTTTTCAATCAGCGAGCGCAAGCGGCTGAGCACGGTGACGACACTGAAGGTGTGGCCGAGCATGGCGGCCACGTGCATGGCGCTCTCGCAGGGGCCGACGACCGGGATGGAAACGCACTCGCGCCCCGACTTCATGCCCGGATCGCCCATGCAATCGATCACCACCGCATCGGCGCCGTCGCGCTCGGCCTCGATGATTTTCGCGATGGTCCCGGGCAACGCCATTGCCTCGTCATATTCGCATTCGATCGAAGCCGGCCCGATATCGATCTCGGAATGGCTGATCTCCAGCTCGGGGCCCTCGAGCGCTCGAAACTCCGAGAGGTCGCGAAAGCCGCGCGTCGTAATCGGCGTTACCACCCTGATATGCCTAGACATTGTCCAATCCTTTCTGAAACCGAATAAGGCTCGCAATATCTGCGTTGGGTTATCACATCGCGCCTGGCAGCGATCTTAGCAGATGCCGCCAACATCGTCCTCGACCTATCCGAAAAACAGCGCCACCTATCCGCCAGGGTCTTTGGTCTTGCGCCCGGGGCGCTTATCCTTAACGAAAACCCAGGCCACCCGGAGGCAGCGAGCCATGCGCATCGGCGTTGACGTGGGCGGCACCAACACGGATGCCGCTCTGATGGACGGGACCACGGTGGTGGCCTCGGTCAAATCGCCGACCACGGAGGACGTGGGCGGCGGCGTGGTCAAGGCGATCCGAGACGTGCTCGAGCGCTCGGGCGCCACGCCCGGCAGCATCGCCTCGGTGATGATCGGCACGACGCAGTTCACCAACGCGATCGTCGAGCGGCGGCGCTTGGTCGAGGTCGGCATCATACGTCTCGCCCTGCCCGCGACCGAGAGCCTCAACCCCTTGATCGACTGGCCCAAGGATGTGGTCGAGGTAATCGGCCTCAACGTCTACATGGCCAAGGGCGGCTACGAGGTGGACGGGCGCGAGATCTCCGCGCTCGACGAGGTCGAGATCGCAGGGATCGCCCGTGACATCAAAAGCAAGGGCCTGCGCTCGATCGCCATTTCCTCCGTGTTCGCGCCGCTCAATGGCGCCCAGGAGGAACGCGCGGCCGAGATCATCAAGAACGAGTACGCGGACGCGCAGATCACGCTTTCCCACGAGATCGGCCGCGTCGGCCTGATCGAGCGCGAGAACGCCGCGGTGATGAACGCCTCGCTGGTTAAGCTCTCGTCCAAGGTGGTCGGCGCCTTCCGCCAAGCGCTCAAGGAGCTTGCCATCGATGCGCCGTTCTATATCAGCCAAAACGACGGCACGCTGATGGGCGCGGACTATGTCGAGCGCTATCCGGTGCTCACCTTCGCCTCGGGCCCGACCAACAGCATGCGCGGCGCGGCGTTTCTGTCCGACCAGGAGAACGCCGTGGTGGTCGACATCGGCGGCACCACGACCGACGTCGGCGTGCTTTCGCGCGGCTTCCCACGCGAGTCCGCTGTCGCGGTCGATGTCGGAGGCGTCCGCACCAATTTCCGCATGCCGGACGTGCTGGCGATCGGGCTGGGCGGCGGCAGCTTCGTGCGTGGCGAAGATGAGATCACGCTGGGGCCGGATTCGGTCGGCTACGAGCTGACCAGCCGTGCCCTTGTCTTTGGCGGCGACACCTTGACCGCGACCGATATCGCGGTCGCGGCCGGGTTCGCCGACATCGGCGACAAGACGGCCGTGGCCAAGCTCGACAGCGCCAAGGTCAAATCTGCGCTCGATCGCATCCATACCATGGTCGAGGACGCCATCGACCGGATGAAGACGAGCGCAGAAGCGGTGCCGGCGATCCTGGTCGGCGGCGGCAGCATCCTGATCAACCGGGACCTCAAGGGCGTGTCGAAACTGGTCATGCCCGAGCATTCGGCGGTCGCGAACGCCATCGGCGCCGCGATCGCGCAGGTCGGCGGCGAGGTCGACCGCGTGTTCTCCTACGAGACCGAGGGGCGCGAGAACGCCATCGCGCAAGCCCGCAAGGAAGCGACGCAGCGCGCCATCGACGCCGGCGCCGCGACGAATAGCGTCAAGATCATCGAGGTCGAGGAGATCCCGTTGGCCTACCTGCCGGGCGCCGCCTGTCGGGTACGCGTCAAGGCGGTCGGCGACCTCGCGTCGGGCTGAGCCGGAACTGGGAACGGAAAAACGACCATGAAAATGCACCTCGACCTCCTGCCCGATTTCCTGCGCGGCACGGCCTTTCTCGGCACGGGCGGCGGCGGCGACCCTTACGTCGGCGGGCTGATTCTGCGCCAGAAGCTCGAGGAAGGCGCGGACATCACGATCATGGATCCGATGGATATCGACGACGACGCCTTCGTGGTCTCGGTCGCCAATATGGGTGCGCCCACGGTCATGGTGGAAAAAATTCCGAGCGCGCGCTCCATGGTGAACTGTCTGCGCTCGCTGGAAAAAGAGATGGGCCGCAAGGCCGACGCGCTGATCGCCGCCGAAGCGGGCGGCATCAACGGCACGCTGCCCATGGCGGTCGGCGCGATGACGGGCCTCCCCGTGATCGATGGCGACGGCATGGGCCGCGCCTTCCCGGAGCTGCAAATGTGCACCTTTGGCGTCTACGGCGTGCCGGCCTCGCCGATCGTGCTGCGCGACGAGCACGACAACGAATGCATCGTGCGCGCACGCAGCAATCTCGAGGCGGAATGGTTCGCGCGCGCCGTGTGCACGCGCATGGGCACCAAGGCCGAGATCGCGCTCTACGCCATGTCCGGCAAGCAGGCCAAGG
>JAUVWK010000050.1 GCA_030604165.1 Alphaproteobacteria bacterium
GCTCAGCTATGGTTGAATACCAAGGAACGGTGATAATGACCCATAGGGATCGCCCAGGCGGCCCGTCGGGTAGGAGGCAGGCCGCCGGCGATGCGCGACATCGTCAAGGCCTTCCGACGCCCGCCGACGGGTCGCATGGGCGACCGGAACGGCGGCTTGCCAAGGCAATGGGGCGGCGTCGCGCACGCCTCCCGATGCGCCGCATCGCACAGGGCCGACCGGGGCCGCACGCTCCGAGTGCCCCCTATCATGATTCCGGGGACCTCCGAACGCCGCCCGGAGGGTCGCTTTTCCCGTTCCCTCGGGGCGTCGGGAATGCTCGCCGATGCGGCCAGCATCGCCTTCACGCCCCCTCCTGCCGAGGGAACGGGAAAAGCGATCCTACGTGCCACGGAATCATGATAGGGGGCACTGACCGAAAACCTTGGCAAGCCGTCCCTATGAGTCATTATCACCGCTCCTTGGTATCATCCGTGAACTCCTCCAGCGCCTCGCCCACCGCCGCCATCTCATGGTCGAGGCCAATCGTGATGCGCAGGCAATCCGGCAGCCCGTAATTATCCACGTTACGCACAATGATGCCGCGCTTCTGCAAGAACCCGTCGGCCGTCTTGGCGTCGCGCCCGGGCTCGGCCGCAAACCGCACCAACACGAAATTGCCGACACTTGGCGTGACGGCAAGGCCGCATTGCTCCAGTCGCTTGCTCAGCCGGACCAGCCAATGCTCGTTGTGCCGGCGGGCCCGCTCGAGGTGGTCTCGATCGCCCAAGGCGGCGAGGCCCGCCACCTGGGCCGCAGTGTTGACGTTGAACGGGCCGCGCAGACGATTGAGTACCGCGACGACGGAGGGCGGACAATAGGCCCAGCCCAGACGCAAGCCGGCGAGGCTATAGATCTTCGAAAAGGTCCGCGTCATGACGACGTTCTCGCCGCCATCGACAAGCGCGACGCCCGCGTCGTAATCCGGGCGCTCGACAAACTCGGCGTAGGCCGCGTCGAGCACCAAAAGAACCCGATCCGGCAATTCGGCGCGTAAGCGCTTGACCGCATCCGCCGCCACGTAGGTGCCGGTCGGGTTGTTGGGGTTGGCCAGAAACACGATCCGGGTGCGCGCACTGACCTGCGCGAGCAGCGCATCCACGTCCGCCGTCAAGTTGCGTTCCGGCGCCGCGACCGGTGTTGCGCCGACCCCCCGCGCCGCCAGGGCGTACATCAAAAAACCGTGCGCGCTGTAGAGCACTTCATCGCCCGGGCCGGCATAGGCCCGCGCCAGCAAGTCGATGATCTCGTCGGAACCGCTGCCGCAGACGATGCGCTCGGGAGCGAGGCCATGCAGCGCGCCAAGCGCGTCGCGCAAGGCCGTCGCCGCGCCGTCGGGATAGCGATGCAGGTCCGTTGACATCGCCTTGTAGGCTTCGATGGCGCGCGGCGAGGGCCCGAGCGCCGATTCGTTCGACGACAATTTGATGGCGCTCGCCTCGCCCGCGAGCGTCGACTTGCCACCGACATAAGGCGTGATATCCAAGATCCCCGGGCGCGGGGTCAAGACCACCGACATGGCAACCGTCCTCGAAATTCCTTGGTCCGTTCGCGGCCGCTAAGACGCTAGGGTCGGCCGCTTTCCGGCGGCGCCGCGTAACCGCCAAGCGGCACGATGCGCCGCACGGCGTCGCCGAGCCGCTCCTCGAAGGCCGCGAGCCGGCGGTCTCCCTCGGCCACGAAAGTCGTTATTTCGATGAGCAACCAGCGCATCGAGTTGTTTTCCTTGCCCTGCCAAACCGTCGCGCGCACCACTTCGAGGCCAACCTCGGCGAGCGCCGCCTTGATGCGATCGCGGCTGACCGCGTCGGAGGATTCGAGCGCGATGAGCGAGACGTCGTCGCCCGAGGGCTCCGGATTGATTTTGGCGACGGCGAGCGCATTCAAGCGATTCATGCCCTCGTCCTTGGTGTGCAACCACGGCAGGCGCGCCACGATCATCGGGCGCCCGTTACCGCCGGCGGCGAGGGTTAGCCACCAAGGGTCGCCCCGGCTCGCGTCCGGGTGCTCGTCCGAAGGCACGGGTAAAACGCCGACCGCGGTTTTGCCATCGCGCACGGACCGCAATACGCCGCTTTCGGTGCGCGCCGCCACCAGTTGCGTTTCGGCCCCAAAATAGCCGCGAGCGAGCCTGACGAACGGCGTGTCCGCCTCACCCGTCTCGTCCGGCGCGTAGACCGAGACGACAAGGCCGCCCTCTTCCACCCCCAGTGTCGCCGAGATAATCTCGCGCCAAATGCGAGCAATCACCGGCATCGGGAAAGAGCCCGTGTGGCGGGCCATCAGCCGGCGCATGATGATCGCCTCGCGAGCCGGGCGAAAATAAGGATCCGTCGGGTTCGAGCGGCGCTTTGCCAAGCCGATCCCCTCGGCGATTCGGGTACGCCGCATGATGAGATCGTGGATCTCGTCGTCGATCTCGTCGATTTCGCGCCGCAGCGCTTCGAGGTCCCGATCGTCCGTGGGCATGGGGTTTCAAATTGGCTGGATGGGAAACGCCAGTGGTAGTCCAATGGCCGCGCAAAATCAAAGAAAACGTTGACAATTCGGGGCCATTGGCAGCTTCCTATCGGGGACCACCGCATAGCCGTGCGCAGGGCCTGGACGCCACATATACCGCCGATGACCACGCACCAGCAGCGCGCGATGCCCTCTGTGCCGGGCAATTCGCCATCCGGCCATACGGTCAAACTCGGCCAAACCCGCTCGCTTACCCTCGACTGTGGCGCCGAGCTCGGCCCGTTCACCGTGGCCTACCAGACCTATGGGGCGCTGAACGCCGACAAAACGAACGTGATCTTGGCGTGCCACGCCTTGACGGGCGATCAATTCCTCCTCGGCCCGCATCCCGTGACGGGCCGACCGGGCTGGTGGAAAACCATGGTGGGTCCGGGAAAGACGCTTGATACCGAACGTTTTTTTATCATCTGCGCCAATGTGCTTGGCGGTTGCATGGGAACCGTCGGCCCCAAGGAGAAAGACCCGGCGACGGGACGTCCCTACGGCCTCGACTTTCCGGTGATCACGATCAAGGACATGGTCGCTTCCCAGGCGATGCTGCTGGACAGCCTCGGCATCGACGACCTGTTTTGCGTCATCGGTGGCTCGATCGGCGGCATGCAAGCGCTGCAATGGGCGGCGAGCTATCCGGAGCGGGTCTTTGCCGCGGTGCCCATCGCCTGCGCGGCGCGCCATTCGGCGCAGAATATTGCGCTGCACGAGGTCGGCCGCCAGGCCATCATGGCCGATCCCGACTGGCGCGGCGGCGGTTATTTGGCGCACGGCACACGGCCGGTTCGCGGTCTCTCCGTGGCCCGCATGGCGGCCCACATCACCTATCTTTCGGAGCAGGCCTTGCATCGCAAGTTCGGCCGGGCGCTGCAGGACCGCAGCACCGTGAGCTACGGTTTCGACGCGGATTTCCAGGTCGAGAGCTACCTACGCCATCAGGGCAAGAGCTTTGTCGAGCGCTTCGACGCCAATTCCTACCTCTATATCACCCGCGCCACGGATTACTTCGACTTGGCGAAAGAACACGCTGGCGTGCTGGCGAACGCCTTTGCCGGCTCTAAGACCCGCTTTTGCGTAATCTCGTTCACCAGCGACTGGCTTTATCCGACCTCCGAGAACCGGGAGATCGTGCGGGCGCTGAACGGTGTCGCGGCGAATGTCAGCTTCGTCGAGATCAACAGCGACAAGGGCCACGACGCGTTCCTGCTCGATGAGCCGGACATGTTCGAAACCCTCGGCGGATTTCTCAACGGGGCGGCGCGGCATCGCGGCCTCGAGCCCGCATGAATCAATCCGAGATCGCCCCCGACCGGGTCATCCGCGAGGACCTCAAGCTCATCGCCGACATGGTGGATGCCGGCTCGCGCCTGTTGGACGTCGGCTGCGGCGACGGCGCGCTGTTAGAGCTGCTGGCGCGCGAAAAGGGCGTGGACGGACGCGGCATAGAGATCCGCCAGGAGGGGGTCAACGCCTCGGTCGGTCGCGGCCTCTCGGTGATCCAGGGCGACGCCGAAACGGACCTCGCCGATTATCCCGACGCGGCCTTCGACTACGTCGTCCTGAGCCAAACGCTGCCCGCGGTCCGTAACCCGCGCGGCGTCATGCTCGAGCTGCTACGAATCGGGCGCCGGGCGATCGTTTCGATTCCCAATTTCGGCTATTGGCGCCACCGAATTTACCTCCTGGTGCGCGGGCGCCTGCCCAATGTCGGCTATCGCCCCGTGCACTGGTATGACAATCCCCATATCCACCCCTGCACGATCAAGGATTTCGTCATGCTGTGCCGGGATCTGGAGATCAACATCGAGCGCCGCATTCAGCTCGACCATCGCGGCCGCGCGGCGCGCTTTCGCGGCACCGGCCGGTTCGCCAACTTCTTCGGCGAACAGGCGGTTTTTCTGTTGTCGACGAACCGGTGAGACAGCGGCCGAGCGGGTTCGCTTGAGCGGAAATCGCTCAAATATCACGGATATCAACAGTCGATAATATCGCTATGCGCCGGCCGCAGGCCCGCCGGCACGGCGCCATTCGGCACTGGTACGAAGAGCCGCTTGCGCTTGCCCGCGCGCACGGGCTGCGCGCCATAAACCTGCTTGCTGGCCTCGACCAGCACCACGCCACCAAACGGCCGTCCCAATTGGCGACCGAGCCGCTGCCACAGCCCCGCCGTGCGCAGCAGCATCGGCGATTCGCTGGGCGGCAAATAGAGCGCCGTTTCCTTGCGCAAAGGAGCGAACAGATTGTCCCGCAGCAGGCGCGAGAGCTGCGAGCCGCTGAACGGATGGCCTTGGCCGAACGGTGTGCGCTCGACCCGCGCCCACAGGCCGCGCCGATTGGGGGCGACCACGAGCAGTCGGCCGCCCGGCCGGAGCACGCGCCATATCTCGCGCATCAACGGCCGGACCTGCTCACTGAATTCAACCGCGTGGACCAGCAAGATGCGGTCAACCGCGTCATCGGGCAGCGGCAACTCCGGCTCTTCGGCGATGGTCACCAGGCGGGCGCCGTCGCGCGGCCACGCCATGATGCCCTGAGCCGCCGGCATGACCGCGAAAACACGCTCGGCCTCGCTGCGGAATAGGCCGAGATAGGGCGTGCAATAGCCCAGCCCGAGCAGGGCTTCATCCCGCACGTCCGGCCACATCGCCCGAATGGCGCGACGAACGACGCGGTGCGCCGCCGTGCCGAGGCGGGTACCGTAGAACTCGTTCAAATCGATAATGTCGGGCCGCATGACGGGAGAATATTACCATATCGAGAGGCCCGCGGTGGCGCGGCATGCCCGGCGCGGAATCGCGCTGGAGCATTTTCCACTGACGTGGAATCGCACCGGCCCACGCCCCCAAGGCCTCAATACATGTGGCTGCCGCCGTTCATGGTGATGGTCGAGCCCGTGGTCCAGGCCGCCTTCTCGTCCACCAAGAAAAGCACGGCGTGCGCCACTTCGTCCGGCTGGCCGAAGCGCCGGACCGGCGATTTATCTAGGATCTTCTGCTTAATTCGCTCGGGCATGGTGCGCATCATGTAGGTGTCGAGATAGCCCGGCGCCACGGTATTGGCGGTGATGCCATGCTTGGCGCCTTCGAGCGCGATCGCCTTGGTCAAGCCGTGCATGCCCGCTTTCGCCGCCACGTAATTGGCCTGGTTGAGCTGCCCGGCCTGGCCGTTCATCGAGCCGATATTGACGATCCGGCCGAACTTGCGCTCCTTCATGCCGCGATAGACCAACTGGCTCATGTAGAAGCAGGAATCGAGATTGGTACGGAGCACGAGGTGCCATTGCTCGAACGTCAGGTTTTCGAACTTGGCGTCCGTGACGGTGCCGGCGTTGTTGACCAAAATTTCGATCGCTCCGAGCGCGGCCTCGACCTGCGCCACGCCGGCCTTGCAGGCCTCATGGTCCGCGACGTCCCATTTGTAGGCGGCGATGCCGGATTGCTCGGTGAAGCGACGCGCCACCTCGTCGTCGCCGCGATAATTGACGGCCACCTTGTGGCCGGCGCCGTGCAACGCGACCGCGATGCCCGCGCCGATTCCCCTGATTCCGCCCGTGACCAGCGCCACCCGTGCCATCCGCGCTCATTCCCCTTTGCGATCCGTCACCGTTCGATTTCGGTCCCGGGCTCGATTTCGGCCCCGGGATGGCGGCCATCAATACATGTGCTGGCCGCCATTGACCGAAAGTGTCGAGCCGGTGATGAAATCCGCCTCGTCCGCGACCAGGAACAACACGGTGCGCGCAATGTCTTCGGCGCGCCCAAGGCGGCCTACCGGAATGCCCGCGACGATCTTCTCCAAAACGTTCTCGGGCACGGCGCGCACCATGTCGGTATCCACATAGCCCGGCGCGACCGCGTTTACGGTGATGCCGAGCTTCGCGCCCTCCTGCGCCAGGGCCTTTGTGAAGCCATGGATGCCCGATTTGGCGGCGGCGTAGTTGACCTGGCCGTACTGACCCGCTTGACCGTTGATCGAGCCGATATTGACGATGCGGCCGAATTTGCTTTGGCGCATTTTTTCGATCACCACGTTACACATGTTGAAGCAGGAGCCGAGGTTGGTATCGAGCACCATCTGCCATTGGTCGGCGCGCATCCTGTGCAGCGTGGCATCGCGGGTGATGCCGGCGTTGTTGACCAGCACCTCGACGGGCCCGATATCGCTCTCGACAACGGCGGCGCCGGCCTTGCACGCCTCATAGTCCGCGACGTCCCATTTGTAGACGGCTACGCCGGTCTCCGATTTGAACGCGGCGGCCGCCTCGTCGTTGCCATGATAAACGGCCGCGACCCGATAACCTGATTTCTTCAGACTGCCGGAAATGGCGGCGCCGATGCCTCGCGTCCCGCCCGTAACCAGAGCGACCCGTCCCATCCTATCTCTCCATGCGATTCGGCCCATGCGATTCGGCCGAGTGTGGCGCGCGCAAGGCGCGGCGCGACTGATATGACGCCGCCGGCGCCCGATTGCAACCGGTTAGGCCCGCCGCCGCCCGCGCGCGCGCGGCGCGCCATCGGCACCGGCGCGCGCCAGCCAATCGGCGAGCGGGCGCCAAAGTTGCGTCTGCGCGCGCGGCGACGCGATCATGCCGATATGGCCGAGCGCGGGGCGCCAGACCTCGGCGCCGGGAATGGCCGCACCCAGCGCGGCCGCCGATTGCGGCGGCACGATGCGGTCATGCCCAGGCACGACGACGAGCGCCGGCATACCAAGCCGCGCGGGGCGAACGGGCTCGTCGCCGACCTGCCAGAGCCCCCGCCCCGGCGCGTTGTCGCCATACCAGCCGAACAGGCACTCTCGGGCCACCGCGCCCGCGAGCGGCATGCCGTCGTTGAGCCAGTCCTCGAGCGCGACGAAATCCCGCGCCGCCGCGCTGCCTCGCTTGAGCGCGGCGAAGCCGGTGAATTTGCGCACCGTAAGCAACGGGTCCAAGGCGGCGAAGAGCGCCTGAATCGCGTCGGTCGGCAGCACGCCCATGCGCTCGATCAAACCGCGGAGCGGCGCGCCCACGGCCTCGATCAGGCGCGCTTGGCAGCGCCCGTCGGCGTGAAAATCCCAGGGCGTCGCGAGCAGCGCCAAAGCCCTCACCAGCTGCGGCCGGCGCAGCGCCAACGGCAGCACCAGCAGCCCGCCCATGCAATAGCCGGCGAGCACGACGGGCCGCCCGCGCGCCGCGCGGTGAGCGGCCTCGAGCGCCGCGTCGAGGCGGATCAGGATGTAGTCCTCGAGCGAGAAGTCGCGCGACCGGGTGTCGGGAGCTCCCCAATCCAACAGCAGCGGCCGTAAACCGCGGCCGGCCAGGTCGCGCAGCAGGCTGCGTCGCTCGGAGAGGTCGAGAATATACGCCTTGTTGATTAAGGACGGCACGAACAGCACGACCGGCGCGCGGGCGGCGGCGCGGGGGGCAAAATCGAGAAGCCGACTCGCGCCGCTCTGCCACAAGACCGGGGGCTCGGCGAGTGTCGGCGCGCGGGGAAAAGCGCGGTAGGCGGCGATGCCGTCGAGCAACCGCCCCAGCCGACGCCGGGCCTCGGCGTCTAGGGCGCCGTGGAGCGCCTCAAGACTTTTTCTTTCGAGTTGCGGGACGAGCGCGGCCGCGGCGGGCGCCAGGGCCGGATTCCAAGGCAACGAGCCGCTTCTCGCACTCGGCAAGGCGGCGAGCGAGGTCGACCAGGTCGTCATCGCGGCCGCCAGATGGAGCGCCAGCGGACGCGGACCCAGCCGCGCCGCCGCGCCGTGCGCCTGGCTTTGTCTCGCTCGCTCCATCGCCCCCGCCAACGCCCTTTTCGCCGCGCCGCTCACCGCCCCCGGGCATCGCGCCGCCGCTAGGCCATCCCGCGGCCCAGGGCGGCATGCCCTGTGCCGCGGCGGCGGCGGCGCCTTGCATATCGAACAGCCGACCCATGAATTCGGCCAGCTCCGGATCGGCGGCCACCGCCGCCATCTGATTCTGCCAGAGATCGAGGAACCGCTGCGCGAGATCCACAGCGTCCGGCGGCTCGTCCGGCGGCTCGTCCGGCGGCTCGTCCGCCGTGCCCGTGCCGGGCGTCTCCCGTCGGCGACTCATGGCGCCAGTATAGCCGGCGTCCGGAGTCTTCGCCACGATGGGCGTCAGGGGCGGGCGTCAGGGGCGGGCGCCAGGGGCGGGCGAGCGGCTTTGCCGCGCCGCAACAGGAGATTTGCGCGATGCAACAATTCCTGCCAGACTACTGAAAAATAAGGCGCGATACGCGCCGCGATAAGCAATGAGAGCGCCATGGCAGAGACCAATGGCTCCGGCTCATCCGAGAGTGAGCCGATTGTCATCAAGAAGTACGCCAATCGCCGGCTCTACAATACGGCGACGAGCAGCTATGTGACACTCGATCATCTTTGCCAGATGGTGAAGGACGGTCAGGAGTTCGTGGTCCACGACGCCAAATCGGGCGAGAACATTACCCACCAGGTGCTCACGCAGATCATCGTGGACGAGGAGGCCAAAGGCCACAACCTCTTGCCGATCGCTTTTCTACGCCAGCTCATCCGCCTTTACGACGACAGCTTGCAGGCCTTTGTCCCGCGTTATCTCGAGTGCTCCATGGATAACTTCACGCGCAATCAGGGCCGCATGCGTGAGCAAATGAAAAAGAGCTTTGGCGGCGAGCTCCCCTTCACCGAGCTGGAAGAGATGGGGCGCCAGAATATGGCCCTGTTTCAGCGCGCCATGAGCATGTTCACGCCATTCTCGGAAGCCCCAGCGGCCCCAGCGGCGGCGCAGACGAAGCCCGAGCGAGATGACGGCCGAGACGGCGGCGATGAAATTGCCGACCTGAAACAGAAACTCAACGACATGCAGTCGCAGCTGGACGTGCTGGCGCGCAAGACCAGCGAGAAGCGCTGAGCCGGGCGGCGCGCCGGCGCAGGTGCCGACCGTCAGGTCAGCTGCCGTGAGCAAGAAAAGCTAGGGCGGTTCCAACGAAAGTGGAGCGGCTCTAGTGACGCGCGGTCGGACGCTCCGAAACTCCACGCTTCGGACTGCACGGCTCGCGGGCCGCGTCGCCGCTTGCCGGTTGCGCCGCCGCGGGCGGAGCCAGCCAAAGCCGCTCGGGGCTCGGCCGCCCGAAATGATAGCCTTGCAGGTAGCCGATATTGTGCTCCACGAGAATCCGCGCGATGTCGGCGGTTTCCACGCACTCGGCGACCGTCATCAGGCCCAGGCCGTCGGCGAAGGACTGCAAGGTGGTTACGAACAGGCGCGAGTTGGGCCGCTCCGCGATGGTCTTCACGAAGGAGCCGTCGATCTTGACGATGTCGATCGCCAGCTCCTGCAAATGGCGGAACGAGGTGTAGCCAGCGCCGAAGTCGTCCAGCGCCACCCGACAACCCATTTCGCGCAGCGCGGCGACGAAGCGGATGGTCTCCTTGATGTCCTGCAAGGCCGTGGTCTCGGTGATTTCGACCACCAAACGCCGGGCCAGATCGGGTTGGCGCTGAACGTTCGCGATCAAGGTGCGAAGCCACGATGGGTCGGTCGTCGACAGGCTCGAAATGTTGAGCGCGAGATGCACGTCGGGGCTTTGCCTCAGCTCCTCTAGCACGAGCTCGAGCACGAACCGGTCGATCGAGCGGACCAGACCCATTTTTTCCGCGATCGGCAGAAATTCGCCCGCCGGGATGGCTCGATTGTCGTCGTCGAACATGCGCAGCAGGCATTCATAGAAGGCGGGCTGACCGGACCCGGCCTCGACCACGGGCTGGAAATAGAGACTGAACCGCTTATCGCGCAAGGCCCTTTGCACCAATTCCGCAACGGCCAGGTTGTCGCGCAACGCGCCGAGCTGCTCCTCGGACATATCGTACAGATTGAAGCAGTTGTGGCCCGAGCGCCGCGCCTTTTCCAGCGCGACGTCGGATTTCGCCATCGCCTCGTGGGCGGTACGCACGGAATCGGGAAACGATACCGCGCCCACCGACGCCGTTACCGGCAGATAGCCCTTATCGGTGACTACGGAGGCCTGTTCGACGGCGAGCAGGATCTTCTCAACGGTGGTCGAGATGTCGCCGCCGCTGCAGCCATTGAGAACCACGCCGAATTGATCGTTGGCGATGCGCCCGATCACGTCGCTCGCACGCAGGTTCCGGTCGAGCTCGCGACTGGCGGCGAGAATCACCTGATCGGCGACCTCGCGGCCGTAGGTGTCCAAGATGAGCGACAAATTGTCGATGCCGATTTGCAGATACACGCCCCGCGATTTATAGCGCACCGCATAGGCGACTGAATGCTCCAGGGCCTCGCGCAAGCGCCCGCGATTATATTGGCCTGTCAGATCGTCGAAATTGGCCAGCCGGGCGAGGCGGTGATTGTCCCGCTTTTGCTCGTCGATACAGCGCAACGTGCCGACGATACGCGTCGGTTCGCCGTTTTCGGAGAGCTCGAAGCGGCCGCGGTCTTCGATCCAGGTGTAGCGATTGTCGCCGCGCCTTAGCTGATAGGTGCAGGCGAAGCGGTTGCCGGTTTGGGCTTGATCGGTGTGGGCGCGCCGCAACTCGGCGATGCACGATGGGCTGACGCGGCCCAGATATCGCTCGGCCTGCGCTACCTCGACGAGGCGCTTGACTCCGAGGATCCCCTCCGCGTCGCCGAGCCAGCTGATCGCGCCCGTGCGTACGTCCCAATCGTAGGCCGCATCACCCGATGCCTCGATCGCTGCGCGAAGGCAGTCCAGTTCCGAACGGTCGGCGTCCATTGGTCAATCCACGCAACCTGTCGTAACTTAGCTTCTTCCCCCACTATTCACCGGCGGCCCGTCGCTCGCACATCGCGAGCCGTAACTCGGAGCACACTGGCGCCTGAACTCACAATAAGGGCCCAATTCCTAACAAACCTTAAAATCGCCGCGCTGTTGGCAAGACGTTCTCGACAGCCATCAATGAAAACAGCGAAAAACAGACACAGTATCGTGACCAGACTAAATATTAATAGTTAATGATCGTAAACCATCTTTAGTCGCTTCTAGAGTCGTTAGTATTGAATAGCGGCATTAGTATAATGTTCGCGAATATTCTTGAAAATCACGCTCGGCCTTGTTATTTATTTATTAACTCCAGCCCATCGTCTACATCGGATATCGAAAACTCAATCATGACGCCGCTCCTCTCCGGCACTTCCTCAACGACCGCGCTCGCTTTATCGGGCGCCGCGGCGCTTGGTCGGTACGACTCCGAGCGCGCCGCACGCGAGGCCAATCGGCTGCAGCCGGTAGAGAAGATCCGCAAGACGGCGTTCCCGTTGCGCCAAGGTCGCTCGGCCCATCTCGTCGTCGTGCCGACCGACCAGAAAGGCGCGGCCCCCCGGGGACACGGCACGACCTCGCGGCGCGGCACCGTGCCGACCGTGGCCAAGCAATCAACACCCGCGTCCTCCGGTCCGTCCGGCCCGCCGCTTGGCCCCTCGATCGCGTTCCTCAGCCAAATGTTCGCCCAGGAGATGGCCCCGGTGCGACGGCCGATCCAGCTCGATGAGCCGCCCGCCAAGCCCGGCCAAGAGACGGTCGACGCCTATCAGGCCGTGCTCGACCGCGAGCGCTTCCTGCCCATGAGCTACGCGGAGGTCAGCGCCTCTATCTAGGGCGTTTTCCGTTCAGGCGGCACCAGCCCGCACCCCCTCCCGGCCACCCTAAGCATATGGTCCAAACCGGTTACATCGGTAACAGGGTAGACCGGATACATGGGTAACAGGTTCAACTGCATGGGCAAGGAGGTGCGCCC
>JAUVWK010000140.1 GCA_030604165.1 Alphaproteobacteria bacterium
CGGGGTTCGGCGGCGAGCTTTTGGTCAGCACGGTCTCGGGCGGCGTCATGCATGTTGACGACGTCGCCGATCGGCCGATTTACATGGTCAAATCGGGCCCCGCGATGGCGCCCCGCGCCGGGTTGGCCTATGCCGAGGCGGAGGGCCTCGGCAACGACGTGCTCGTGGTCGATGCCGGCGGCACCACTTTCGACGTCAGTCTGGCGCGCGCCGGCGAGGTCAAATACACCCGGGAGACTTGGTTGGGGCCGCAATTCTCCGGTCACAATCTGGGCCTCTCGTCGGTCGATGTGCGCAGTGTCGGCGCCGGCGGCGGCTCGATCGCCTGGCTCGATCCCGGCGGCTTGCTGCGCGTCGGCCCGCAAAGCGCCGGCGCCGACCCCGGGCCCGCCTGCTACGGCCTCGGCGGCACGGCGCCGACGGTGACCGACGCCGCCGTCGTGCTCGGCTATATCGACGCCGCTCATTTCCTCGGCGGACGCATGCCGCTCGACGTGAAGGCCGCGCGCCAGGCCGTGGCCGCCGTGGCCGAACCGCTCGGCAAAGCGCTCGAGGAGGCGGCATTCGCGATCATCACCATCGCCAGCGAGGCCATGATCAAGGCGATCGAGGAAATCACCGTCAACGAAGGCATCAACCCGCGCGAGGCGGTGTTGGTGGCGGGCGGCGGCGCGGCCGGCCTCAACATCATGCCGATCGCTCGGGCCTTGGGCTGCGAGCGGGTGCTGCTGCCCAAGACCGCGGGCGCGCTGAGCGCCTGCGGGGCGCAATATTCCGACGTGGTGGTGGAGTTCAGCGCCAGCCGCTATGTGCGGAGCGACCATTGGGATTTCGCCTTGGTCAACGACACGCTGGCCGGTCTGGAGGCGCAGATGGAAGCGTTCGCCGCCGGCCTACGCCAGCGTGGGGTCGAGCGCTTCCGCAAGGACTATTTCGTCGATGCCCGCTACCGCAACCAGCAATGGGAGACGGAAATCGCCATGCCGGCGGGGCGCATCGAATCCGCCACCGACCTGGAGAGCCTGGTCGAATCGTTCCACCTCGTCCATGAGCGCCTCTATGGCGTCAAGGAAGAGGGCGGCACGCTGGAATGCCTCAACTGGAAAGGCCGCTTGACGGCCCTGCTGGAGAAGCCCGCGCCGTTGGCCAGGGCGGTGGAGAGCACGGCATCCGCCGAACCGGCGCGCCGCATACGGGCCTATTTCGGCGAAGCGGGCCACCTCGAGACACCGATCTATCTGGGCAATGACTTATCGGCCGGCGCGGAGATCGCGGGACCGGCGATCATCGAGGAGCCCACCACCACGGTGGTGGTCTATCCCGGCATGGCCGCGCGGGTCAGCGGCGGCGGCAACTACGTGCTGGAGCCGCGCGCGGCGGAGCAAACGACGGCGGCCGGCGACGACGCTTCGATCGACCCCGTGCAGCTCGCCATCATGGCCAACCGCATCGACGCCATCCTGCGCGAGATGCAGGGCGTGGTGATGCGCACCGCGCGCTCGGCGGTGATCGGCCAATCGCGCGACTTTTCCTGTGCCATCGTCACCGCCGACAACGAGCTGTTGGCGACGGCCGAGGGGATCCCGGCCCACATCTTCGGCGCCCATCTACAGACCCGGAGCATGGGCCGCTTGCATCCGGATTTCCGCGAGGGCGACGCCTATTTGCACAACGATCCCTATGACGGCAATTCCCATGCCGCCGACTGGTCGATCATCGTGCCGATGTTCTTCGAGGGCGAGCATCTCTTCAACGTCACCGTCAAAGGCCATCAGGCGGATACCGGCGACAGCATCCCGACGACCTATACGCCGCAGGCGCGCGACGTCTATGCCGAGGGGACGCTGATCTTCCCGTGCGTGCTGGTGCAGCGCGACAATCGCGACAATGACGACATCATCCGCATGTGCCGCCGGCGCATCCGCGTGCCCGAGCAGTGGTACGGCGACTATCTGTCGCAGCTTGGCGCGGCGCGCATCGGCGAGCGCCGCCTTAAGGAGTTGACCGCCAAATACGGCCTGGCACGGGTCCGGCGCTTCATCGTGGAATGGTTCGACTATTCCGAACGGCGCACGATCCACGCCATCCGGAAACTGCCCCAGGGCAAATTAGTCAATACCGGCCGGCACGATCCGGTGCAGCCGTTCCTGCCGGAGGCGGTGGAGATCACCGTCAAGATCGAGATCGACCCGGACGCGGCCATGGTGACGGTGGACATGCGCGACAATCCGGATTGCATCGACGCCGGCTTGAACCTCACCGAGGCGACCGTGACGGCGAACGCCATCCAGGGCGTGTTCGAGAATCTGGAAGCCGATATTCCACCCAACTCCGGCGCCTTTCGACGCATCAAGGTGCTGCTGCGCGAGAACTGCGTCGTCGGCATCCCGAAATTCCCCCACAGCTGCTCATTGGCGACCACCAACATGGCCGACGTAGTGGTCAATCTGACGCAATCGGCCTTCACCAAGCTGGGCGACGGCTATGGGCTGAGCCAGGGCAATCTGTGCTTCTCCGCCGGCATGGGGGTGATCTCCGGCATCGATTGGCGGCGCGACGACGCGCCATATATCAATCAGGTCTATCTGATGGGCGGCGGCGGCCCGGCCACGGCGCGCAACGACGGCATGGTTTATTTACTGACGCCGGGCGGCTCGGGGCTGCTGTTCCGCGACAGCGTGGAGTTCGACGAGCAGCGCTTTCCCATGACCGTCAAATCGCAGCGCCTGCTACCCGATTCCGGCGGCGCGGGCCGCCATCGGGGCGGGCCGGCGACAGAGGTGATCTTCGGACCGCGCCACGACCCCATGACGGTCAGTATCATGGGCGGCGGCACCATCCACCCGCCCCAAGGCGTGCTCGGCGGGCACGACGCCAATCGCGCCTATCATGGGCACATGAAGGTGGATGGCAGCGAGGACTCTAAGCCCAACGGGGTCATGCTGCAGCTCGCCGCCGGCGAATTCGTGCGCTCGGTCGATAACGGCGGCAGCGGCTACGGCGATCCGTTGACCCGCGAGGCCGCCAATGTGCTGGAGGACGTGGCGGAAGGCTACATCACCGCGGAGCAGGCGCTGACGGTCTATGGCGTGGCACTCACGGGCAGCGCGGACGACGGCAGCCTGACGGTCGATGAGGTTGCGACCGAGCGCCAGCGCGCGACTTCGGCGTGAGCGGAGCGGAGGAGGGGGACATGTCCGGGGCATCGATGCAGGCGATGGCGGCCGACTATGCGCGGGATGGCTACTATTCTCCCTTGCGCGTTCTCACCGCCGCCGAGGCCGCCGCTTGCCGGCGCCAAGTTGAGGTGGTGGAGGCCCGGCAAATCGAGACGCTGGGCGGTGCCATGCGCCACAAGCCCCACCTGATCTTGACCTGCCTGGATGGGCTGATCCGAAACGAGACCCTGCTGAACGCAATCGAGGCCTTGATCGGCCCCAACATCCTGTGCTGGACCACGTTGTTCTTTACCAAGGAGGCGAACGACCCCGCCTTCGTGTCGTGGCACCAGGATTCGACCTATTGGGGCCTGAATACGGCGGAGGTGGTGACGGCCTGGGTGGCGTTCTCACCGAGCACGCGGGAGTCCGGAGCCATGCGGGTGCTGCCGGGAACGCACCGGGCCGGCCAACTGCCGCACGAGGAAACCTACGCGCCTCACAACCTGCTGACCCGCGGCCAGCACGTCCGCGCGGAGATCGCCGAGCAAGATGCGATCGACCTGGAGCTGGCGCCGGGCGAGGCCTCGCTGCACCACGTCGGCCTGATCCACGGCTCGGGGCCCAATCGCGCCTCGGACCGTCGCATCGGCTTCACGATCCGCTATATTCCGACCTCCGCAAGGCAACTTTTGGGCAAGGACAGCGCCGTCCTGGTGCGAGGCGAGGACGCTTATGGGCATTTCGCGCCCGAGCCACCGCCCGCCTGCGACCTCGAACCGGCCGCCGTGGCGCGTTATCTGGCGGCCAACGAGCGCCACAACAGCATCCTCTATGCCGGCGCTACCCATAAGGGGCGCTAATCCGTTAACCACCTATTCGGCTCTTTTCCAGGGCGTCAAGCCAGGCTCGGGGAGCTCTCGTCCATCGATGTCTCGAATTGCTAAGTGGGCTTACCCAATTGGGAAGAAAGTACAAAATGTATTATATACGAAAGTATACTCTACGTTCGTTGAGGTTCTGGAAATAATTCGAACAACCATAATGGCAATACTATCGACGTCTTGTTTGCGGTATGTATTTCGCCATGAAACGCATCACCCTGTCCTTGACGTTGCTCGCCAGCGCTGTCGGATTATCCGGCTGCCTGGCCCTTCCGATTCCCCTCCAGATCGCTTCTATAGCGGCGGATATTGGGAGTTATGCGGTCACCGGCAAGTCAGTCACGGACCACGCCCTTTCGGCCGCGGCCGATCAGGATTGCGCGATCTTGCGCTTTGCCGCGGGCGATGCGATTTGCCGCGCCGACGACGAGGAAGTGTTCGGCGAAGTCGTGATCGCGACCGACGAGGAACTGGCGAGCTATTCCGGCACGGGATATCCGGGCGGCGCCGTGTTCAGCGGATACGACCTGCCGCCGCCCGCAGCGCCACTGCCGCCCTTGCACGCGCCCAATTTCATCATCCGCTGATCCGCGGCGTTTGGCGCCCTAACGGACCGCGTTGCGGATCGGCCGCAGGGCTCCGAGAAACGTCACGATCGCGTCCAGATCCGCCTCGCTCATGGTGGCGTAGTAGGAAAACGCCATGGGCGGCGCCAACCGCGCGCCGTCGGGGCGCACGCCCTGGGTGATGGCGCGTTTGATATCTGCGGCGCTCCAACTGCCAAGGCCGGTGTCCGAGTCGGGCGTGATATTGGCGGCGATACTCGTCCCCCACGGCCCGTGCATTTCAAAGCCACCGGCGCCCAGACTGTTTTCGAGATCGGGGCGGCCGTTGACGAAGGGCGTATGGCACTCGACGCAATGGCCGAGCGGACCGGCTAGATAGGCCCCGTAGGTGAGTTTGTCGTCGCGGGAGACCTCCGGCACCGCGCCGAGCGGCGGGCCGTACGAGGTGGGCAGGGGTATCCGATAGTCCGACTTCGGCACCATGTTCCGCACCGGGGGAAGGGCGCGCAGATAGGCGACGATCGCCTGCGCGTCGCGGTCGGACATGCCGCGATAAAGCCCGATCGGCATGGGCGGACCGATGATACTGCCATCGGGCCTTTTGCCTTCCCGGATGGCGACAACGATTTGTGCATCCGTCCAGGCGCCGATGCCGGTTTCGGGATCGGGCGTAATATTGGATCCATAGGCGGTGAATGGCGGCTCGTCGAATTTCAGCCCGCCGGCCAGCTCCATGCCCGGTAGCGGACCGTTCGGCCCTTGCGGCGTGTGGCAATTACCGCAGGCGACGATGCCCCGCATCAGATAGGTGCCTCGCTCGAGCAGAGTTTCGGCCCGGCTTTGCGGGCTGAAGAACAGCAAGATAATCGCCAAGCCGGCCAAAGCGGCGAGTCGAGCACGCCAGATCATGGCAATATCCTCCCAGTGGGCGAAACCGTCGCGCTTGCCGCGTTCGCGGCGCGCGATTAACCATAGCGAATTTAGCCATGCGTTAACGAGTGGCAAATGCCCTTGGGGGAGAATCCTAACGAGAGCAAGCGCGCCACGCGCGATCCTGCTCCATCGGACGGCGCGCGACAGGACGACCATGGCGCTGGATAGCGAAGCAGTTTCGACCCAGAAGAACCACCACGAGCTGCTCGCCGCGGCAGAGCGGGCGCAGCAGTCGGGTGAGCTTGAACAAGCCGAGGCGCTGTGCCGAGAGGTCCTTGACCAGGCCCCCGACAGTGTGGCCGCCCACGTGCTTCTCGGCGGCGTGCTGCATGCGGAAGGTCAGATGATCGCCGCGTTGGCGGCCTTCAAATTGGCTATCGAGCAACATCCGGGCTGCGCCGAGGCCTATAGCAAACTCGGGGCGCTCTGCTTGGAGTTGGGCCGGGCAGAGGAAGCGGCGGCGCTGCTCGCCAGGGCCGTTTCCCTGCAAACGGGCGCGGCCCACGTCTATGTCGACCTGGGCCAGGCGCTGCGTGCGCTCGGCCGGTTCGATGCCGCGTTGGATGCCCACGAAGCGGCGCTGACCATGGATCATACCAATCCGTTCGCGATCCGCGGCGCGGTCCAATTGTTGGCGCGTCACGCTCTCCCGCCGGACCAACCGCTCCGCGCCAGACACGAGACCGCCTTGCTGGCCGCGTTTCACGGCGGCGGGAGCGACGCCAACGAGTTGGCCGGTGCCGCCGCCAATTTACTGAAACGCAAATACGCCCCGCACGACACGAACGCGACCTGGGACCTCGAGGCCATGGCCGAGCCGTTGGCGACGGAAGAGCTGTTCCTGCGCCTCTTGCAGGAAACCATCAATACCGACCCGTCGCTCGAAGTGCTTTGCGTTGGCCTCAGGCGCAATTTGCTGGCCGCCTACCATGACGCGGACGAGTTGCCGACGCCGGCCGCACGATTGGCGGCGGCCCTGTCGTTGCAGGGTTTCCACAACGAATATGTCTTTCCGGCGGCCCAGCAAGAGGCCGCCTTTGTCGCCACACTGGAGCAGGCGGTGGCCCGCATGCTGGAGGGAAAACTCCGCCGCGGCGTGGCGATGCGGGCGAAAGTCTTGCTGCTTGGCATGTACCGCCCGCTTCTCGGTTTGCCCAATGGCCGGGCGCTGCTCGATTGGGCGATGGCGGGCGAGGCGGCGCGCGTTGTGATCTTGACCATGCGCGACGTGCTGGAGGTGCGGACAGGCGAGGACGCGATTCCGGCGCTCGGGGGCACCGCCGGCGACGTGCCGCCGGTAGCGTCCGAACCACCCGCGTCGGTGCCGCACCCCTGGTGGGCGCATTTCGAAAAGCCCCGGCGCATTGGCATGGATGCGTTCCTGGCCCGTTGCTTTCCCGATTTCCGGCCATCCGGATTCTTCGGCGAAACGGTCGACGTCCTGGTCGCCGGCTGCGGCAGCGGGCTGAGGCCGATCCGAACCGCGCTGCGCCATCCCAACTCCAAGGTGCTCGCCATCGACGGCGACCGCGCCAATCTCGCCTACGCCAACCGCATGGCGCAG
>JAUVWK010000081.1 GCA_030604165.1 Alphaproteobacteria bacterium
CGGCCGGCCGAGCAAGCCGCCGGCCGCGTTGATCTCGTCCACCGCCATCGCCCCGGCCTGAATCTGCTTGAGGCTATAGATGTTCAGAATGCCGGTCTTATCGAGGATGTTGCCGACCCGGATCGGCTCTTCAGCCGCGAGTCCGGCACGCTTCAGAACGTGCGGCAGGCTCGCGAACGCCAGCGCCCCCGATGCGGCACGAAAAAACTGTCTGCGGTTCAGTCTCATGGTCCTGCTCTCCCAGTGACGAAGTGTAGTGTCGGAGCTTTACACTCCGAATCCCGGGCCAATTCTAGCGCCGGACAGTTTCACGGTTCAACCACCGCCCTCGTCGCGGCCAGGCGCGGGCAAGCGCCTGGCAGTCTTGGGGCCGGTTTCGTGTGTTTTCAATCGGCCGCGCGATGGGGGTTTACGCGGTGCTCACGGCGTGTTGAGCCGCTTCGCCTCGCGTTGGCGGGCCTGTTCGGCGCGCCGCTTTCGGGCCCGCGCCCGCCGCTCCTCGAACGCGGACAATCGTTCCTGCCGGCGGATTTCAGCCGCCGCGCGGCGGGCCTCGTTCCAGGCGCGAACCACTTTCTTGCGGTAGGGCCGGGCGTATTTTGGCGTCGAGGAGTGGTAACTCGCGATGGCTTGGCTCCACGAGCGCTTGCTCCGATACAGGGTCTTCAGGAAGTGACCCGCATAGGCGACGTTGAAGGTGGGGTCGAAGGCCTGCTCGAGGCTGTCGAAGGCGCGCGGGTGGTGGCGCAGGTTCACTTGCATGCAGCCGACGTCGATGTTTCGCACGCCTGCGGCGCGCAGCCGCTCGACCTCGGCGATGGCCTCGGCTTTACTGTCGAATTTCTTGCCGTTGCCCCGCGCATACACGGTCCAGGGCCAGGGCAGCGCCCGCTTGCGCGTGGGGTCCCAGCGACCCGATTCCACGACGGCGACCGCCTGGAGCAACTGGTCCGGAATGGTCAGCGCCTTCTCGGCGGCGGCGATCCGCGAGGTGCAAAGCCGGTGCAATTCGGCCCGGTTCGCGTTGCCGGCCCCAGCGCCGCCGGCCGCAGCGTTGCCGGCCGCGCCGCAGAGCAGCAACAGGGCCGCGAGCGTTGCGCCAAGCCAAGCTTTGGCCGCGACGGGCCGGGCTGGCGGAGCGCGCCGCGCTCTACCCAATAGCCATATTTCACTTAGGGAGATATTTGGTAACCGATTGCGATTGTTCATATCTTGAAAATTGCTTTTGTCCGATTTTACACTTTTCGCTGAAATTTCGCCGCCGCTCCCGGGCCCATGGCGGGCTCGTCCGGTTGCCTCACGGCGCTTGCAAACTCGTCGCTTCGATTTTCGCCAGCGCTGAAATAAAGTCGCCGATCCGGTCGGTCAAGCGACCGAGAGCGTGGGATCGGGCGAAGCGCTCCTCGTCCATATAGAGCGCTCGGTTGACCTCGATCTAAAGCGCATGGACCCCGTCGCGCGGCCGGCCGTAATGGGTCGTGGTATGGGCGCCCGCATAAGGGTCGTTTCGTGCCACCGTAAAGCCGAGATCGCGCAATACGGTCTCCGCGCGCCGTGTCAGGGCTGGGGCGCAGGAGGAGCCGTAGCGATCGCCGAGTACGAAGTCGGTTCGCGTCTTGCCCCGATCGCGGTCGGTCGGCCCGCCGACCGAGGGCATGGAATGGCAGTCGAACAGAATGGCGAAGCCGAAACGCGCCCGCGTGTCCGCCAGCAGCCGCTGCAGCGCCTCGTGATAGGGCACGTAGAAGCCCTGAATGCGCGCCTCGGCGTCGGCGAAGCGCAACTTGTCGCGGTATATTTCCGCGCCATTGGCCACGAGGCGGGCGACGGTGCCGAAGCCGGCGCGCACCCGCTCGGACCGGGTCTTGACGAAGGATGGCAGCGCATCGACGAACATCTCGGGGTCGAGCTCGTAGGCTTCCCGGTTTGGGTCCAGGTAGGCGCGCGGGTAGAGCGCGCACAACAACGGCGCCCCGTGCGCCGGCGCGTGGGCGAAGATCTCATCCACGAAGCTGTCTTCCGAGCGTCGCAACGACTGACGGTCCAACTTCGACGCCGCCAGGAAGGTCGGGTCGTAAGCCGAGCCGCTATGCGGCGAGGCGAACACCAAGGGCGCCGTCTGCTCGACGGGCGCGCGAATTGCGATCGCGGGTTCGATGCCAACGGGGTCTTCGACCCTATCGTGGGCGCGGATATTTACCTCTCTTCCTGCGCTCATGACGGTCGGTTTAGACGAAAATGCATGCCATGTCACGAGTGCAGATGTCTGTAGATGTCTAGAGTAAGTAAAGTTATTAAGATGAAATTAATAGCTATGACGCAGTCTTGACCGACGGGGGGGAACGACAGCGAGGATGCTTCGCCCATGGCCAGGATCCTGTTGGCGGAAGATGAAGAATCGATGCGCACGTTCTTGGTGCGCTCGCTCGAGCGGGTCGGCCACGACGTTTGCAGTGTGGCGGATGGCTTCGAGGCGCTACCGCATATCGCGACGGGCGAGTTCGATGTCCTGGTGACCGACATCGTCATGCCCGGGATGGACGGGCTGGAGTTGGCCCGGCGCGCCAGCGTGGAGATGCCGCAGCTGCGGGTCATCTTCATCACCGGCTTCGCGGCGGTGGCGTTGAACAATCAGGCGACCAAAAGAACCGATGCCAAGGTGCTGTCCAAGCCGTTCCATTTGCGCACGCTGGTGGACGAGATCGACCGCGTTCTCGCCTCATCCTGAGCGCGGTTCGCGCCGCCCGCCGGGGCTTGCCAAGGCGGGCCCACAGGTGCTAAGCGGGGCGCCTTGGGGCGCGTAGCTCAGCGGGAGAGCACTACGTTGACATCGTAGGGGTCGCTGGTTCAATCCCAGCCGCGCCCACCAGCTGAATTGGCGACGGCGTGCGCGCGCCAGGCGCGGCAGGGCGTCCGGCACAGGTCCGGCGCCGGGGAGAGGTTTCAATGAAATTGATGCGCCTTGGTGAACCGGGTTCGGAGCGACCGGCGGTTCGGCTCGACGATGGCCGCGTGATCGACGTCTCCAGCGTGGTCGCGGACTACGACGCGGCCTTCCTCGGCGGCGACGGCATCGAGGCGCTGCGCGAGCGCCTGGCCAAGGACACCGGCGACTTTCCAAGCGTCGATCTCGGCCGCGTGCGCGTCGGCGCGCCGGTCGTGCGGCCGGGCCATATCATCGCCATCGGGCTCAACTACGCCGATCATGCCAAGGAAGCGGGCATGGAGATTCCGAGCGAGCCGATCATCTTCTCCAAGGCGCCCAGTTCGGTCTGCGGCCCCAACGACACGGTGCTGATCCCGCGCGCCAGCGAGAAGACGGATTGGGAGGTCGAGCTCGGGGTCATTATCGGCGCCACCGCGCGCTATCTGGCCGACGAGGCCGCCGCGATGGCCCATGTGGCCGGATATTGCGTCATCAACGATGTCTCCGAGCGGAGCTTCCAGCTCGAGCGCTCCGGCCAGTGGATGAAGGGGAAATCGGCCGAGACCTTTTGCCCGATGGGCCCCTGGCTGGTCACCCGCGACGAGGTGCCGGAGCCACAGAATCTCGCCCTGAAGCTCTCGGTGAGCGGCCAGGCGATGCAGGACGGCCGCACCGATACGATGATCTTCGGCGTCGCCCATTTGGTCTGGTATCTCAGCCAGTTCATGGTCTTGGAGCCGGGCGACGCGATCTCCACCGGAACGCCGCCGGGCGTCGGGGCGGGCCAGAAGCCGCCGCGCTTCTTGCGGCCGGGCGATGTCATGGAGCTCGAGGTCGAGGGTCTGGGCCAGCAGCGCCAGGAGGTCGCCCAGGCCTGATACCCCGCTAGACCTGATACCCCCTCGGGCCTGATACCTCAGGGCCCGATACACCAGGCCTAGTACCAAGCAGCGGCCGTTGGCGCCGGCCGGCGCCGTCGCGAACGTTTACCCCCCGTTAAGCAAAATTGCGCACCATGAGGCAGGCCTATGCCCATGAGAAGGGCATGGGACGGGCCTATGCCCGCCAGAATTCCTTGGCACGAACCGGTATGTGATCCGAGCGATGCTTCGATTACCAACGAACCTGGGCAAGGGGAACCAACTCGCCAAGCGTTTGCACGCGTGGTGGGGTGGTTATTACCTGGACGAAGCCGCGGCGCAGGTAGGCGAGGACGCGGAAGACGACGAGGACGCGCTCCCGCTCGCCGGCGCCAGCGCGACGTCGGAGCTGCCGGCCGAGTTCGCGGCGCGCAAGGCGGCCGCATGGTCGGATCCGCGTCTCCAGGTGATGGAAAAGCTCTGGGGCACCGGTTTCGTCTCGCCCGGCGGGCACGATTACATCATGAATCTGATCCGGCCGTTGGGCCTCGATTCGACCATGACGGTGATCGAGCTCGGTGCGGCCTTGGGCGGCGCCACGCGCGCCATCGCGGCCGAGACCGGCGCCTGGACCAACGGCTACGAGGATTCGGCGCTGCTCGCCGAGGCCGCCGCCGAATTGTCGACCATGGCGGGACTCAGCCGCAAGGCGCCGATCGAGGCCTACGATCCCAAGGAGATCGACCTCAGCGCCAACTCGTGCAACACGGTCTTCTCCAGGGAGGCGTTCTTCACCATCGAGGATAAGGACGCCCTGTTCAATGCCGTATACGAAGCCTTGCGGGTCGACGGTCAACTGCTGTTCACCGACTATATGTTCAGCCGGTCGAATATTTCGAGCGGCGCCATCGACACTTGGCTCGAGAACGAACCCGTCGCGCCCAAGCCGTGGTCTGTAGACGAAGTGCGCAACAAGCTCACGGAACTCGGCTTCGAGGTCCGTATCACCGAGGACATTACGCCCGATATCCGCACCATGATCCTTGCCGCCTGGAGTGAGTTTACCGACGCGTTCGACCGCCGGCAGTTCGCGCCGGGCTGGGCCCCGGCCCTGCTTGCCGAGGCCGAGCTGTGGAGCGGCCGGGTCACGGTGCTGGACAGCGGCGACGTCGGTGTCTACCGGGTCTACGGGCGCAAATACGACCCCGCCCTGAAGCGCTGAGCGGCACGCCCGCGAGCCCAGAGCGAACATTGACAGCAATCGCGCGCCACCTTACGGTGCGCCCACACCATGAGCCGAGACGGGCCTTCGAGATATGAAAGTGCGTAATTCGCTTCGCGCGGCCAAGAAGCGCCACAAGGATTGCCGCATCGTGCGTCGCCGGGGCAGGGTCTTCGTCATCAACAAGACAAACCCCCGCTTCAAGGCACGCCAAGGCTGAGCGGCCCGCTTCGCCCGGCGCGCCATTGACGGCGCCAGGGCGAGCCCCCAATATCACCGGCAACGAGAGTCTCCACAAGGGGTGCTCGAGCGTGCGGCCGCGCCGCGGCGGGCAGGGCCGCGCGCCCCGCTTCCCCGCCTCACGGGAACCGCCGCCCATGCGCATGCCCTTGCCCGATCAAGCCGTCATCGCGCAACGCACCGAGCTCGTCGCGGCACTCCGTGAGATCGTCGCCGCCGATGACGTGATCGCCGACGAGGCGGCGTTGCGCGCCTATGAGTGCGATGCGCTCAGCGCCTATCGCCAACTGCCTTTTCTCGTCGTGTTGCCGCGCGACACCGGCGAGGTCAGTCGAGTTCTGAAACTGTGTGGCGCGCGCGGCGTCAAGGTGGTGCCGCGCGGCGCGGGCACCGGGTTGTCGGGCGGCGCCTTGCCGCTGGCGGACGCGGTGACCCTCGCGCTCGGCAAGTTCAATCGGATTCTCGAGATCGACTACGCCAACCGCTGCGTGGTGACCCAGCCCGGCGTCGCCAACCTCGCCATCAGCCAGGCGGTCGATGCCGCCGGGTTTTATTACGCGCCCGATCCCTCGAGCCAGATCGCCTGCTCGATCGGCGGCAACGTGGCGGAAAACGCCGGTGGCGTGCACTGCCTGAAATACGGCCTCACCACCAACAATCTGCTGGGCCTGGAAATGGTCTTGATGGATGGCGAGGTGGTGCGGTTCGGCGGCAAGCAGTTCGATTCCGAGGGCTATGACCTGCTCGGCCTGACCACCGGCTCCGAAGGCTTGCTCGGCGTCATCACCGAGGTGACGGTGCGCATCCTGCCCAAGCCGTCGAGCGTCTGTGCGCTCCTGCTCGGCTTCGCCAGCAACGAGGCAGCCGGCGCCTGCGTCGCCGAGATCATCGGCGCGGGCATCATTCCGGCCGGGCTTGAAATGATGGACCGCCCCGCCATCCACGCCACGGAGGATTACTGTCATCCCGGCTATCCGCTCGATGCGGAGGCGATCTTGATTTGCGAGCTGGATGGCCCGGAGGTCGAGGTCGACCATCTCGTGGCCCGGGTGCGCGACTTCGCCGAGGGCTGCGGCGCCACCTCGGTCCGCGTCAGCCAAAGCGAGGAGGAGCGCCTGCGCTATTGGCTCGGGCGCAAGTCGGCGTTCCCGGCGGCGGCGCGTATCGCGCCCGATTATTACGTCATGGACGGCACCATTCCGCGCGCCCGGATGCCCGAGGTGTTGAACCGCATCGCGGCGCTGGCGCGTGAATACGATTTGCTGGTGGCCAATGTCTTTCATGCCGGCGACGGCAACCTGCACCCGCTGATCATGTACGACGCCAACAACCCGGGCGAATTGGAGCGGACCGAGGAGATGGGCTCGAAGATCCTCAAATACTGTGTCGAAGTGGGCGGCGTGCTGACCGGCGAGCACGGCGTCGGGGTGGAAAAACGCGACCTCATGGGCGAGATGTTCAACGAGGACGACCTCAACCAGCAGCAGCGCGTGAAATGCGCCTTCGATCCCGCGCAGTTGCTCAATCCGGGCAAAATGTTTCCCACGCTGCACCGCTGCGCCGAGCTCGGGCGGATGCATGTCCACCGCGGGCAAGCCGCCTTCCCCCACCTGCCGCGTTTCTGATGGCCGCGCTTCCAACGGGCGAAGTTCTGAAACCGGCGGACGCGGAGCAACTCGGCGAGGCGTTGCGTTGGGCCGTGGCCGAGACGCGCCCTTTGGAGGTGGTCGGCGGCGGCACCAAGCGGCAGCTGGGCCGCCCGGTGCAAAGCGCGGCGCTGCTCGACCTGTCCGCACTCTCGAAGATCGAAAATTACGAGCCGGAGGAGCTGGTGCTGAGCGCGCGCGCGGCCACGCCGCTGGCCGAGATCGAGGCGGCGCTTGCCGCGCGCGATCAGATGCTGGCCTTCGAGCCGGCGGACTATGGCCGGCTCTATGCCACTGCGAACGACTGTGCGAACGGCAGTAGGGCCACGCTCGGCGGCGCCCTGGCCTGCAACCTGTCCGGGCCCCGGCGGATCAAGGCCGGCGCGGCGCGCGACCACTTGCTCGGTTTCAAGGCGGTGAGCGGGCGCGCCGAGACCTTCAAGGCCGGCGGCCGCGTGGTCAAGAACGTTACCGGCTACGATCTGTGCAAATTGTTGGCGGGCTCCTACGGCACGCTGGCGGCGATGAGCGAGGTGACGATCAAGGTGTTGCCGGCGCCGGAGCGGACCCGCACGGTGCTGCTCTTCGGCTTGGACGACGCCGCGGCGATCGGCGCGCTGGGCGCGGCCGTGGCCAGCCCGCACGAGGTTTCCGGCGCGGCGCACCTGCCCGTGCCCGCCGCCAGGCGCTCGGCCGTGGCCTACGTCTCGGGCGCGGGCGCGGCGGTCACCGCGGTTCGCGTCGAGGGCTTCGGGCCCTCGGTGCTGGCCCGCTGCGCGGCCTTGCGCGCGCAGTTGGGCCATCTCGGCGCCATCGAGGAGCTGCACAGCAAGCACTCGCTCACCCTCTGGCAGGAGGTGCGCGACGCCACCTTGCTGGGTGCCGGCGCCGAGGGCGCCGCGCCGCGCCCGCTGTGGCGGCTCTCCGTGCCGCCGAGCGAGGGGCCTGCCGTCGCCGCGCGCCTCCAGGCCGAGACCGAGGCGGAAGCGCTGTTCGATTGGGCGGGCGGCCTGGTCTGGCTCGCCGTGGCGCCCTCGGCCGACGCCGCGCACGAGGCGGTGCGGGCGTCGGTCGCAGCCGCGGGCGGTCACGCCACCTTGATCCGAGCCGCGCCCGAGGTGCGCGCGACGGTGCCCGTGTTTCAGCCCCAGCCGCCGGCCTTGGCCGCGTTGTCGGCGCGCATCAAGGCGAATTTCGATCCCGCCGGCGTGCTGAACCCCGGGCGCATGTACGCGGGCGTCTAGCGTGTTTTCCACATGCGTGAAATCGCACCTGCCCGCTCCCCCTCCCGGCCACCCATGGCAGCATATGCTTAGGGTGGCCGGGAGGGGGAGCGAGCTGGTGCAGCTTGAACGAAAACCCGTCTAGCGGAGAGATCGTGCAAACCCGCTTTACCGAGGCCCAGCTCGCCAAGCCCGAATTCGAGATCGCCAATGGCATCTTGCGGGCCTGCGTGCATTGCGGCTTCTGCCTCACCGCGTGCCCAACCTATGACCTCCTCGGCGGCGAGGGCGATAGCCCGCGCGGCCGCATCTACCTGATCAAGGACATGCTGGAGAACGAGCGGCCCGCGCCGGCGGCGGTGGTCAAGCATCTCGACCGCTGTCTCTCTTGCCTGTCCTGCGCCACGGCCTGTCCCTCGGGCGTGGACTACATGCATCTGATCGATCACGCCCGTGTCTATGTCGAAGAAACCTATCGGCGGCCGGCGCCCGAGCGGCTTTTGCGCCGGCTGTTGAGCGTGCTGTTGCCGCGGCCCCGGCTGTTTCGCTTGGTTCTGCTGGCCGCGCGCGCCGCGGCGCCGCTCCGCTGGCTGTTTCCCGGGCGGCTCGGCGCCATGCTGCGGCTCGCAGGCCGGCCCGTGGGCACGCCCTCGTGGGTCGATCGCCCGCAAGTCATTCCGGCCCAGGGCCCGCGCCGCAAGCGGGTTGCCCTGCTCACGGGCTGCGTGCAACAGGTGCTCGCGCCCGAGATCAACGAGGCCACCGCGCGGCTCTTGGCGCGCCACGGCTGCGAGGTGGTGGTGCCGCGGGGCGCCGGCTGTTGCGGCGCGGTGTCGCAGCATCTCGGCCATATCGAGACGGCGGAGCGCTGGGCGCGGCGCAACATCGCGGCGCTGGCGCGCGAGCTCGAGGCCGGTGGCCTCGATGCCATCGTCGTCAACGCCTCGGGCTGCGGCACGACGGTAAAGGATTACGGCTTTTTGTTCCGCAACGACCCGGCGCTGGCCGAGCAGGCGGCGCGCATTTCCGCCCTGACCCGCGACGTGAGCGAGCTCGTCGCCGAACTCGGGCTCGGCGCCGAGCGCGCCGCGCCGGCGCTGGCGGTGGCCTATCATTCGGCCTGCTCGCTGCATCACGGCCAAGGCGTGTGCGAGGTTCCGAAGGCGCTTCTGAGCACGGCCGGCTTCGCCGTGCGCAGCGTGCCCGACGAGCACCTTTGTTGCGGCTCCGCCGGCACCTACAATCTGTTGCAGCCGGCGCTCGCGGGCGCCTTGCTCGAGCGCAAGGTGGCCAATATCGAGAGCACCGGGGCCGAGATCATCGCCGCCGGCAATATCGGCTGCATGGTGCAAATCGCCAGCGGCACACGGCTCCCCGTCGTCCATACCATCGAGCTTTTGGATTGGGCCACCGGCGGGCCGCGACCCGCGGCGTTGAGCGGCCGCGCCGTCGGCCCGGAACGAACTTAGGCCGACGGATAACACAAGAAACAGGGGGATCTCATGACCTTCCAAGTCGAAGAAACGACCATTTCGGACATCCACACCGCCTATCGATCGGGGGCTCTGAGCTGTGCCGACCTTGTCGCCCGCTATTTGGCCAGAATCGAGGCCTACGATCGAAACGGACCGGTGCTCAACTCGATCATTACCGTCAATCCGCGGGCGGCCGCAGAGGCGGCGGCGCTCGATGCCGCGTTCGCCAAGACGGGTGAGCTGACGGGGCCGCTCCACG
>JAUVWK010000271.1 GCA_030604165.1 Alphaproteobacteria bacterium
CCGACGCGGCGCGCCACGTCAGCGGTCAGGCCATCGGCGTCTGCGGCAATCTCGAGTGGGAAGAATAAGTAGCACCCGCGATGGCAAAGGTCAGGATCCTTCCCGGGGACGATAACAGCAACGGCTGGAGCCGGATCCTGCCGGCGCGCACACCGCAGCCGGCTCTGCAAAGCGAGGTGCGGGCCGATTGGATCGTGCTCGGCGCGGGCTTCGCCGGGCTGGCGGCGGCGCGGCGCCTCGCCGAACAGCGGCCCGATGAGCGCATCGTGCTGCTGGAGGCGCAAGCGGTCGGCGAAGGCGCCTCGGGGCGCAATTCCGGCTTCGCCATCGATGTGCCGCACAATGTCGGCAGCTCGCTCGCGGAGCTCGAGGGCTCGCAGCGCTTTATCCGCCTCAGCCGCGCGGCGATCGATTATCTCGCGCGTGCCGTCGAGGCGCACGCCATCGCCTGCCAATGGAGCCGCCGGGGCAAGTATCACGCCGCCGTCTCGCCCCGGGGCAAGGCGGAGATCCTGGAGCCGGTGGCCAAGGAGCTCGACGCGCTTCGCCTGCCCTACCGTTGGCTCGACCACGAGCAGTTGGTGGCGGAGATCGGCTCGCCTTATTTCCACGCCGCCGTCCATACGCCGGGCGACGTGCTGATGAACCCGGCGGCGCTGACGCGCGGGCTGGCCGACAGCCTGCCGGACAACGTGACCCTCTACGAGCGCAGCCCGGTTCGCGAGATCGACCGCGACAACGGCGTTCGCCTGACCTTGCCGGGGGGCAGCGTCGCCGCGCCGAAGCTGATCCTGGCGACCAACGGCTTCGCCGCGCAGTTCGGTTTTTTTCGCGGCCGGCTGCTCAACTTCGCCGCGTTCGCCAGCCTGACACGCCCACTTACGGCGGCGGAGCGCGCGGCGCTCGGCGGCGAGGACGATTGGGGCCTGACCCCGGCCAACGCCATCGCCGGGGTGACGCTGCGCTTGACCCAGGACCACCGTATCCTGATCCGCCAACGCTTCGAGTTCGGCCCCAGCCTGCGCCGCTCGGACGCGCACCGCGCGGCGATCCGGCGCGATCACCAGGCCTGCTTCGCCGCGCGCTTTCCGATGCTGCCCGAGGTGACGATCGAGCACACCTGGACCGGCTATGTCTGCCTCTCGCGCAACCACGCGCCCGGCTTCGGCCAGGTGGCTACCAACGTCTACGCCGCGGTGTGCCAGAACGCGGTCGGCGTTACCAAGGGCACCATCGCCGGGCTGCTCGCCGCCGACCTGGCCTGCGGCCAGGACAACCCGCTGCTCGCCGACATGCAGAGTCTGGGCGAGCCGGTCGCCTTGCCGCCGCGGCCCTTTCTCGACCTCGGCGTGCGCGCCTGGCTCGGCTGGGAGGTCTGGCGGGCGCGGGCGGAGAAGTAGGGGTTTTTTTGCTCACGGCAGCGGACCTCGCACCTGCGCAGGCGCGCCGGATAACCGGCGGGCCGCGGCCGCGGCCTTGTCTCGAAAGATTAGGAACGAGCCGGAGAGATCTGATATTTCTCGATAATTTCCACTATTCCGTCGGCATCGTCTGCTGGCCCCAGATGGTGCGCTCGCGGATGTAGGGGAGCGGGCGTTGCGGGTTGGCGGATTCGAACTCGCGCGCCAGGCGATGGCCGTCGAAGACCACGTCGGCCAGCATCCGCGGCGCGTAGCAATCGCCGATCTGATAGACGCCCTGAATGCCCTGGCCCGACCATTCGTCGCGGCGCGCCTTGAGCGCGTCGTAGAGTTCGCGCTTGGCGACACGGCCGGTGACCAGGATCACGGTGTCGCATTCGAGCCGCTCGACGTCGCTGCCGACGCGGCGCGGCGCGGTGCCGCTCTCAGGCCCGGCGGCGCGTTGGTAGCCGTCGCGCCAGATGCTGTGCAGCGCCACCTTGGTGACGTTGCCGGGCTCCACCGCCTCGGCCCAGTGGGCGGTATATTGGCGCACCCCCTTCTCGCGCAGCATGCGTTGCAGGTTCGGCTTCTCGAGTGTGTATTCGGTCATCGGCGCCAGCGCCTCGAACTGGGTGATCAGCGAAACCTCCCTGCCCCGGTCGGCCATCAGTTCGGCCATGGCGATGCCGGTGAAATAGCCGTCGCCGTCGAGTATAGCCACGCGCGCGCCGACAGCCTTGCCCGCCATCACCTGCTCGGGCGTGCAGATCTGCGGCAGCGAGGCGTCAACGCCGGGCAAGGGGCCCAGCGTGTTGACGGAGAAGCCGTCGCTCGCCCACTGGGCGCCGACCGCCAGAACCACCTTGTCGGCGCCGTAACGTAAGATTTCGCCGGCGTCCAACGACGCCCCGGTATGCACCTCGACGTTCTCGAGCGCTGCGAGCCGGGCCTCGCGGTAGCTGGTCACCCGGCCCCACTCGGCGAGGCCGGGATAACGCATGACATCGCGCATATGGCCGCCGAGCTCGCCCGCGGCCTCGCAAAGATGCACCTCGTAACCGCGCTCGCCCAAGACGCGGGCGCATTCCATACCCGCCGGGCCGGCGCCGACCACCAGCACGCCGCCGGGATCGGCCGCCTTGGCGAAGCGCTCGGGATGCCAGCCGCGGCGATATTCCTCGTTGGCGGTGGCGTTCTGGGTGCAGACCATGAGCGAGCCGCGCTCCCAACGCGAAATGCAGACATTGCAGCCGATACATTCGCGAATCTCCGCCAGGCGCCCCTCTTCGATCTTCTTGGGCAGGAAAGGATCGGCGATCGAGGGCCGGGCGGCGCCGATGATGTCGGCCTGGCCGGAGGCGACGATAGCGGCCATGTCGTCGGGGCTGGTCAGGCGGCCGACGCAAAGCACCGGCTGCTTCGCCACCGTCTTGACATGCTTGACCCAGGGCGCCTGGTGATTGGCCTTGTAGAAGCGCGACGGGCCGGCGTCCTCGGCCCATTCCATGATCTTGGTGATGTTGACGTCCCAGAGATCGACGAGCCCTTCGGCCTCGGCATATTCGACGAAGCGAAAGCCATCCTCGAAGATCTCGATGCCCTCGGGGCCGAGCAGTTGATCGATCGAGATGCGCGCGACGATGGCGCAGCTCTCGCCGACCGCCGCTTTGAGCGCCGCCAGGGTCTCGATCCAGAAGCGCGCCCGGTTCTCGAACGAGCCGCCATACTCATCCGTGCGGCGGTTGAAGCGGGGCGAGAGAAACTGCACCGGCAACGCCCGGTGCGAGCCATAGGCGTAGACGATATCGAAGCCGGCGTCGCGCGCCCGCTTGGCCGCCTCGGCGTAGCGCTCGATGAGGGCGCGGATCTCGTCGCTATCGGCCTCGTGGGCGTAGGTTTGCAACGCCACCTCCGAAGGCCAGGGCCCGACCCCGGAGGGCGCCACGCGGCTCTCCATGCCGTTCGATTCCTGGGCGCAATGCCAGAGCTCGACCCCGGCGAGCGCGCCGTGCTCGTGCACCGCGTCGCACATATGGCGCAGATTGATGACATCGCCCTGATCCCATAACCGCGCCACCGTGGACGGCTCGGCGTCCGATTCCGGGTCGATCGAGCAAGCCTCGGTGCAAAGCGCGGCCCAGCCGCCCTCGGCCTTGACCGCGCGGTGGCCGGCCTGGGTGCCGGGCCGGTCGGAGCCCGCCCAGGTGCAATGCGGCACCTGATAGAAGCGGTTCTTCAGGGTCTTCGGCCCGATGCGGATGGGCTCGAAGAGGGGCGCGAATTTGGGGTCGAGAGGCATGGCGTTTGTTCCGTCTTGTTTTTTCTAGTCGAGCACGAGGCGGGGCAGATAGCAGGAGACCACCCAGTTGGGCTGGTCCACCACTTCGCTGATACGCAAGTCGGCGCAGACGCTGCAAAGCATGTAGGCCTGATCGGCGCTCATGCCGGTGAGCCGGCCGAGGCGGTCGATCATGCCGCGCACCGCGTCCTTGGTGGCGTCCATCAGGTCCGGGTGGATGCCGGTGGTGACCTCGTAGCCCTTGGCGTCGAGGTGGCGCGTCACCGGGCCGGGCGTGACGAAGCGCGGAAATTTCAGGTTCTCGTCCTTGACCAGCTCGAGCTTGACGCTCACCCCCATGATCGATTCGATCGCCGTGCCGCAGACCTCGCCGTCGCCCTGGGCGCAATGCGGATCGCCGATCGAGAACAGGGCGCCCGGCACCTGCACCGGGAGATAACGCTCGGTGCCGATATTAAGGTCGCGGATATCCATGTTGCCGCCGCTGGCATAGGGCGGAATGGTGCTGTGGGGGCCGGGCGCGCGCGGCGCCACGCCGATGGTGCCGCAAAACGGCTTGAGCGGCACCCGCGCCATGTCGCCGAAGGCGGCGGGCTCCTTGAAGGCCGTGTCGCAGGACCAGAAGTGCAGGTGCGGCGCGGGGAAATCCTCGGCCAGCAGGCCGAAGCCCGGGATGATCGCGGTCCAGGCCCAGCCGCAAGGGTCGAAGGCGAGCAGGGTCACCTTGAGCGCGTCGCCCGGTTCCGCGCCATCGACATGGATCGGGCCGGCGACCGGGTTGACGCGCTCGAAATCCAAATTCAGCAGCGCCTCGGCCTCGGTCTCCCGCGTCAGCTGGCCCATGAGCGCGTCGATGCGGTCGAACTCGACGACCGCGCCCGGCGCCACGGTCATGGCCGGCGGACGGGCGTTGTCCCAGCTCAGATGGTGATGCTCGGCGTGAATCGTGCGCCCGCCGGCGCCGGCGTTCTTAGCCATGTTCGACCTCTCTGTC
>JAUVWK010000383.1 GCA_030604165.1 Alphaproteobacteria bacterium
CCGGCGCCGGCGCCATCATCGTGCTCGGTGGCGACGGCACCAATCGCCTGGTGGCGCGGGCCTGCGACGCGGTGCCCTTGGTGCCGTTGTCGACGGGCACGAACAATGTTTTTCCGGCGGTTCGCGAGGCCACGATCGCGGGTCTCGCGGCGGGATTGGTGGCCACCGGCCAAGTCTCTGCCGAGGAGGCCACGGTGCGCAACAAAGTGCTGCGCGTGGCGCTGAACGGAACGGTGCGGGACTTGGCCTTGGTCGACCTTTGCACCTCGAACGAACTTTGGACCGGCGCCAAGGCGCTGTGGCGCACCGAAGGGTTGGACCAGCTGTTCGTCGCCTTCGCGGAATCGGATGCCATTGGGCTGTCGTCGGTCGCGGGTCTGACGCATCCCGTGTCGCGTCAGGCCGCCCACGGCTTACGCGTCGACCTGGCCCCGATCGCTGCGGCGGAAACGGTTCTTTCGGTGCCGCTCGCGCCTGGTATTATGACAGATATCGGCGTCGCCGCCGTGCATGAACTGCACCCCGGCGAGGCCCAGCCCGTGCGCATCGCGCATGGTGTCATTGCGCTCGATGGGGAACGGGAGATAGAGTTTTCAAACAACGATGCTGTGTCCGTGCAGCTTGACCTCCAGGGCCCCTATACCGTGGAGATCGGCCGCGTCATGGCGTTGGCCGCCGAGCGCGGATTGCTGAGAAAAGAACCCGGATCCGCCGCAGCGGTTGCGGCGAAAAAATAGCACGCGGGGAGGATTACGCATGCAATTGAGCAAAGACGACCTACTGAAAGCCTACCGGATCATGCGCACGGTCCGGGAGTTTGAGGAGCGGCTCCACGTCGAGTTCGCGACCGGGGATATCCCGGGCTTCGTGCATCTTTATGCCGGCGAGGAGGCCAGCGCCGCCGGGGTGTGCATGCACCTGACGCTGAAAGACAAGATCGCCAGCACGCACCGGGGCCACGGCCACTCCATCGCCAAGGGCTGCGACGTGCACGCCATGATGGCCGAGATCTTCGGCAAGGCCAGCGGGCTGTGCGGCGGCAAGGGCGGCTCGATGCACATCGCCGACCTCGACAAAGGAATGATGGGCGCCAACGGCATCGTCGGCGCCGGTTCGCCGCTCGCCTGCGGTGCCGCACTGGCCGCCAAGCGGCTCGGCAACGGGGGCGTCGCGGTCGCCTTTGTCGGCGACGGCGGCTCCAATCAGGGCACCACCTTCGAAAGCCTGAATCTGGCCTCGGTCTGGAACCTGCCTTGTGTTTTCGTGGTCGAAAACAATGGCTATGCGGAAGCAACCTCGTCCAAATGGTCGATCGCCTGCGACGACGTGGCCGACCGCGCCAACGGCTTCGGCATGCCGGGCGTGGTGGTCGATGGCCACGATTTCTTCGCCGTGCACGAGGCGGCGGGCGAGGCCATCAAGCGGGCGCGAAACGGCGAAGGCCCGAGCATGATCGAGGTTAAATTCACCCGTTATTACGGCCATTTCGAAGGCGACGCGCAGACCTATCGCGCGGCGGACGAAATCAAGACGCTTCGCGGAACCAAGGACTGCCTCGACATATTCGCGGAAAAAGTCACCGCCGCCGCACTCGTCGAGCAGGCCGAGTTGGCCGCCATCGACGAGGAGGCCAAGGCGCTCATCGACGACGCGACGGCGCAGGCGAGGGCCGCCCCCAACCCGGGCGCCGCCGAACTGCTCACCGACGTTTACATCTCGTACTGATTGGGAGGGCTCGAGCCATGGCGAGAAAAATCACATTTCAACAAGCCGTCAACGAGGCCTTGGCCCAGGAGATGGAACGGGACGAGACGGTCGTACTGATGGGCGAAGACATTGCCGGCGGCACCGGCGGCGAGGGCGAGATGGACGCCTGGGGCGGGCCGCTCGGCATCACCAAGGGGCTTTACAGCAAATTCGGCGACCGGGTGATGGACACGCCGATCAGCGAATCGGCCTTCGTCGGCGCCGCCGTCGGCGCCGCGACGGCGGGCCTGCGGCCGGTGGTGGAGCTCATGTTCATCGACTTCATGGGCGTCTGCTTCGATCAGATGTTCAACCAGGCGGCCAAGTTTCGCTACATGTTCGGCGGCAAGGCCGAGACGCCGGTGGTGGTGCGCACCATGTTCGGCGCGGGGCTCCGGGCGGCGGCGCAGCATTCGCAGTGCCTCTATCCGGTCTTCACCCATATCCCCGGCCTGAAGGTGGTGGTGCCGGCGACGCCCTATGACGTCAAGGGCCTGCTGATTCAGTCGATCCGCGACAACGATCCCGTCATCTTCTGCGAGCACAAGATGCTTTACACCCTCGAGGGCGAGGTGCCGGAGGAGCCCTACACGATCCCCTTCGGCGAGGCCAACATCACGCGCGAGGGCGGCGACGTAACCATCGTGACGCTCGGGCGCATGGTGCACATCGCCAACGAGGCGGCGACCAATCTGGCCAAAGACGGTATCGAGTGCGAAGTCATCGACCTGCGCACGACATCGCCGATGGATCAGGATTCGATCCTCGAGAGCGTGGAGAGCACCGGGCGTTTGGTGGTGCTCGACGAGGCCACGCCGCGCTGCAACATCGCCACCGACATCTCGGCGCTGGTCTGCCAAGAGGCGTTCGACGCCCTGAAGGCGCCGATCCGGATGGTCACCGCGCCCCATGTGCCGGTGCCGTTCAACGACACGCTCGAAGACCTCTACATCCCCGACGCCGCCAAGGTCGAGACGGCGGTGCGCGCGGTGATGGAGCACCGCCAGTGAGCGGAGCCATTCGCCCCATCACCATGCCCAAGTGGGGCCTCTCAATGAAGGAGGGGAAGGTCGCGGATTGGCTGGTCGAGGAGGGCGAGGAGATTGCGCCCGGCGACGAGTTGGTCGATGTCGAGACCGAAAAGATCTCGAGCGCGGTCGAGGCGGCGGACGGCGGCCTGTTGCGCCGCCAGGTGGGCCAGCCGGGCGAGGTGCTGTCGGTGGGCGCCTTGCTCGGCGTGATCGCCGCCGCCGATACGCCGGACAGCGAGATCGACGCCTTCATCGCCGAGTTTCAGGCGAGCTATGTGCCGCCCGCCGAGGAGGAAGGCGAGGAGGGCCCGGCGACCGAGACGGTGGAGCTCGACGGCCGCGCGCTGCGCTACCTGGTGCGCGGCGAGGGCGGCGTGCCGGCGATCCTGATCCATGGCTTCGGCGGCGATCTGAACAACTGGCTGTTCAACCACGAAGCCTTGGCGGCCAAGCGCACGGTCTATGCCTTGGATTTGCCGGGTCACGGCGGCTCGGCCAAGCAGGTCGGCGACGGCACCCTGGACGAGTTCGCCCAAACGCTGGGCGCATTCATGGATGCACTCGACCTGGCCCAGGCGCACCTCGTGGCCCACTCCTTGGGCGGCGCGGTGGCCATCGCGTTCGCGCAAGCCCATCCCGGGCGCGTGGCCTCACTCACCCTGATCGCGAGCGCGGGCCTCGGCACCGAGATCAACGGCGAATACATCACGGGCTTTATCGAGGCCGAGCGGCGCAAGGAGATCAAGCCGCATCTCGAGAAGCTGTTCGCCGATCCCTCGC
>JAUVWK010000122.1 GCA_030604165.1 Alphaproteobacteria bacterium
ATCGGCTTGGTCGCGTCGGCGGCGGGCGCAGACTTTCCCAATGCCACTTGCAAGCCGGCCACCGCTAGCCCCTGACCCGAGGATCGATCGCGAAATAGATCAAATCGACGATCAGGTAAATGATCAGCGAGAGCACGGCGGCGAAGAAGACGAAGCCGAGAACCGGGTTGATGTCGGCGTTGAGCACGCCTTGCACGGCATACTGCCCGGCGCCGCCCCAGCTAAACACGATCTCGACCAGTACCGCGCCGCCGATCAGGAAGCCGTACAGCACGCTGACGATGGTCACCACCGAAGGCAGGGCATTGCGCAGCGCATGGCGCACCACGATGATTTTGGGCAAGCCGCACATCTCTTCGTAACGGCTGAAATCGGATTCTAGCATTCGCTCGGTCGTCGATTGGGTCATCTTGAGGATGGGGCCGCCGCTGATCAGGCCAAGGGTCACGACCGGCAGGATGAGATGCCCCGCCGCGGAGCCGAGCGCCGCCCAGTTGCCGGTCACGAGGCTGTCGATGACGTAGGCGCCCGTGATAGTGGGCGGCGGCAAGATGAGAAAATCCAGGCGGCCGAGCGGCGGCGGCACCCATTTGAGTATGGTGTAGAACAAGAAGATGAGCACCAGACCGAGCCAGAAGTCGGGCAGGGCGCCGGCGAGCAGACCGTAATAATCCGAGAACTTGGCCACGATGCCGCGCTTGAGATAGGCCGCGCCGACGCCGAGCGGCACGCCGATGAGCAAACCGAGCAAGAGACCGAAGGTGATCAGCTCGAGCGTCGCCGGCATGCGCATGAACAGGTCCTCGGTCACCGGCCGGGTGGTCTGCCACGAGGTGCCCAAATCGCCGTGCAAAACCAAATTCTTGATGTAAATGAAAAACTGCGCCGGCAACGAACGGTCGAGCCCAAGCTCCGCGCGCAGCTCGGCGAGGGTCGCCTCGGTCGCGAGCGGCCCCATCATCATCACGGCGGGATCGCCCGGAATCAGCTTCACCAGGAAGAAGCTCACCAGGATAATGCCGAACAGCTGCGGGCCGATGAACAGCAGGCGCTTGCCGATGTAGCGCAGCATCCGCACCTCAGGCCTCCTGAACCGGCCGCTCGCGCAAGCTGCCTACGAGCGCGCGCCGGCGGGCCGGATCGGCCAGCACCTCGACACTAGCGCCGACCAGGGCGAAGCCGAACACGGTGACGGCGAGCGCGATGCCAGGAAACACCGACGGCCACCACTGGCCGGTGATGATGTTTTGGAAGCCCATGGCGATCATGCTGCCCCATTCCGGGGTCGGCGCCACGACGCCCGCGCCGACGAAGCTGAGCCCCGCGGTGAGCAGCACCGACCAGCCAATATTGACCGAAAGCTGGCTGAGAACCGGCGCCATGGAATTGGGGATGATATGGCGCATGATGATCGCCCGGTCCGACGTGCCCGCCACGTAGGACGCCTCGACGAAGCGCATGTGTCGGACCGACATCACCTGGCTGCGCATCAGGCGCAGATAGATGGGGATGTTCAGGAAGGCAATGGCGGCGATGATGCTTTGCAGGCTCTGCCCGAAGATCGCTACCAGCGCGATGGCGAAAACGAATACCGGAAAGGCTTGCAGCACGTCGGTCGAGCGCATGACGAAGCCACTGAAGAAGCTCGCGACGCCGCCGCTCTCCTGGTAGTAGCCCACCGCCGCGCCGATCAGCGAGCCGACCACCGCCGAGATCAGCGTTCCCGCCATGGCGATGGTCAGATCGATGCGCGGGGCCCAGATGATGCGGCTGAACACGTCCATGCCGGTCGCGTCCGTGCCGAGCAGATGCCGCCAATTGGGCGACTGTAGAAAATCGTCGGGATTCGCCGTCTCCGGCGGATAGGGCGCAATCAGCGGCGCGAAGATCGCGCACAGCACCACGACGATAACGATACCGTAGCCCACGGCGAAGAGCGGGCGCACGCGCAGCACGGCCAGAAGAAAGCGAGAGCCGTGCAGAAACGCGGCAACGCGCGCGCTTTGAGCGAGCCGCCCCCGGCCGGCCGCGCCAACCGCCCGGGGCGCGATGTCGTTCGCGCTCTCGCCCGAATTATCCGTCATGCTTTATCCGTCAGGATGCCGGGTCGCACGGGCGACCCGGCACTCCTCCGGCGGCTGCGCTAGCCCGCCCGGTGGAAATCCTGGAAGCGCATATTGTTTGACGTGTAGTAGGTCCAGCCCGCCAGATCGGCGGCACGGGCCATGGTGTAGTTCGGGAAAACGCCGAACACCCAGGGCGCCTCCTTCATGACATGCTTCTGCACCTCGTCCATCATTTCGAGCCGCGCCGACATGTCGGCGGTGCGCGCCGCGCCGTCGATCAGCTCGTCGACCCGGGCATTCTCGTAGTTGCTGTAGTTGATGAACGACTTGGAGTGGAAGTAGAGGTTCATGGAGTAGCCCGGATCGGGGCACCAGGGCGAATCCACGTAGAAGATCATCGGCTGGCCGCGCTCGGTGACGAAATTGTAGAACGTCGCCGCCGGAACCTTCTTGAGCTCCAGATTGACGCCGATCTCCCGCAGCGCGGACTGGAACAAGATCGCCGTCGGCTCCTGCACCGGATCGCCCGCGTTGTAGGCCAGCGACGTGGTGAAGCCATCGGCGTAGCCCGCTTCCACTATGAGCTGACGCGCCGTGTCCAGATCCTGCTTGCCAAACTCCCAATAGGCCGCGTTGAACCCCGGATAGATATCGGGCATGCAGCCGGTCAGCGGACTGGCCAGACCCTGGAACACCGCCTTGATCACCTGCTCCTGCGGGAAGGCGTAGTTCATGGCGCGCCGCACGTCGATATTGCCGAAGGGCTCGATCTTGGCGTTCAGCTCGATCCAGATCATGAAGGTCGCCGGGATCGTCTCGACGGCCACGTTGGCGGCCTTTCTGAGCTGGATGATCTCGAGCGGCTGCAGATACTGGGCGATGTCGACGGCGCCGCCCTGAAGCAGCTGCACCCGGTTGGCCGAGGTCGGCACCTCCTTGAGGATGACGGTATCCATCGCGGGCTTGCCGCGATAATAATCCGCGCGCGCCTTGAAAACGGCCTGCTGGCCGCGCACCAGCGATTCCAGCCTGTAGGGACCGAAGCCGGCCGAGTCATTCTCCAGGAAGCTCTTGCCCCACGGATCGTCGTCGGTGGCGATTTCCTTGATCTTCGTGGAATCGTAGATCGGATTGTAGAGGTTGGGCTGCAGCTTGAGCAGCAGCGGATTCGGGTCGTCGAGATTGAACGAGACGGTATGCGAGCCCTCGGCCTTGATCTGCTCGGGCCGCTTCAGGCTGATGGTATTGGCGAAGAAACCGCCGATGGCACCCAACGCCAGCTTACGGTGCCAGGTCCAGACGACGTCTTCCGCCGTCAGCTCGTTACCCCAGTTGCTCTTGACACCCTTGCGCAGATGGAAGCGCGCCCAGGTGCCGCCCGGGTCGACCTCCCAGCTTTCGGCGAGCTTGCCAACCATGTTCACCCGGCCCGGCTTGTCCGGATAATCGGTGATATCCTCGCGCGAGGCGGTGGGCACGCCTTCGTCCGGTTTTTTTTCGAACTCCACCAACGAATCGTAGAGTGAGGCCACCGCCTCGAAAGTGCCGAGGCTGACGTCGTATTCGCTGTCGAGGATTTGCGGGGTGGCGGGCGCCGCAATTACGAGCGTGCTGGCGCGGTCCTGCGCCCGGGCCTCGCTCATTTTTAGCGCACCGGGCACCATCGCGGCGCCGGCGGCGGCGGCCGTGCCCTTGAGGACGGTGCGTCGACTGACCGGCATACGGCCGGAAGGATTCCCTGACATGTCCGTCTCCTTGATGTTATCTCCCAAGCGTGCCGATACAGCTGGCACGATCACTCCAGGTGTAAATCGCGGGTATCATAGCCGAGCTTCCCGGGGACAACTACTCCGGAGCGCGCCCTTGACACAAACGCACGGCGCGGGCATGGCTATGCACCTTGGCGTAACAACGAAAGGAGGTGATCCAATGTCTGACCCGAAGGTGACACCGTTCGGCCGCGCGGCGGCCATGGGCATGACATCGATCACGTCCGCCCGCAGGTCCACCGCCTAACCCGGCCGAAACGGAGCGCGCGCGGCACAACAACAATCGCGATAGCCGCGGCGTCACCATGGTTTTTCGACTTTTGCCGCCGCCCTGCGACCAGGGCGGCGGCGTTATTTTTGCGCGGCGCAGATGCGTTCGGCGAAGGCCGGCACACGGTCGCCCACGGCCGCGCCGCTCGCCTCGGCGAGCGCGTTCAGATAGGACAGACGGCCGGTTTCCCAGGCGGAGCGGGCCTCGCCGATGCGGGCGCTGTCCGCCGCCACGGTGGCCGCCGCGATGCCCATCTCATTGAGGACCGCCAAGCGGCTGATCCCGATCCGCTCGATCCCGACACCCGCGTCGTTGAACACCGCCGCGAGCGGCGGCCCCATGACGAGACCGTCCGGCCGCCCGCCGAGCAACGCCCCGTGCGAGCCCGTGACAACGATCCGCCCCTTGTCTTCTCGCCCCATGAGGGCGACCGAATCGAGGCCCCAAACTTCCGCCTCGCCGGGCGCCGCGCGCAGCAGGAACCGGGCCTCGCGATAGGCCGGCGGCTCGCCGCGCCACGGCTTCGCCGCCCGCAACAGCGCGGCACAAGCGGCGCAGGATTGCCCCGCCGCGCAACCGAGCGCCGCCGCTGCCTGGTTGACATGGCTGATCACGCCACGCGCGAGCTGGTCGTCGCCGTCGGCGATGCGCGCGCTGGCATGGCTCACCGTCGCGGCCGGCAGATTGAGCGCGTCGAGATAGTCGAGCGAGGCGATGCCGGCGCCATCCTTGCCGATGCCCGCATCGCTTAGAATGACCGCCCGCACGCCGGCCCGCGCCGCGAGGTAGGCGGGATAGACACCGCCGTGGGAGCCACCGATCAGCACCTGGCCGCGGTGACGGTCGGCCAATTTCGTCGTGGACGGCGCCGTCAGGATGCGGATCTCGTCGCTCATGGCCCTGCGGACGCGCGCTGTCCGCTCCTTAGGTCAACCGCCCATGCCGATGAACTCGCCGATCATTTGGGCATCGGAGAGCTGCGCCGGCGAAACCTCGCTGGTGAAACGGCCGCGCTGGATGATGTGGACGCGCTGCGACAGCGAGGCGATGAAGTCGAGATTCTGTTCCACCAGGATGATGGTGAGGTTGCGGCTTTTGCAGAGGCCCTGCAGAATCTCGATGATCTCTTCGATGATGGAAGGCTGGATGCCTTCCGTCGGCTCGTCCAGCAGCAGCAGGCTGGGGCTGCCGCAGAGGCACCGCGCCAGCGCCAGGATTTGCTGCTCGCCGCCCGAGAGCACGCGCCCGGAACGCTCCAACAGTGGCTTGAGGCGGGGAAAAATCTCCAGCGTTTCTTCCAGAATCTTTTCCTCCTCCACCTTGTGCATGGCGAAGGCGATGCGCAGATTGTCCAGCACGTTCAGATTGGGAAAGATATCGCGCCCCTGCGGCACATAGCCCATGCCGTTCAAATTGCGCTTGAAGGCCGGCATGCGGGTGATGTCGCGGCCCTTCAATTCGATGCTGCCGCCGGTCGGGCGCAGCAGGCCGATCAGGCTCTTCAAAAGGGTCGTCTTGCCCATGCCGTTATGGCCGAGGATGCCGACGATTTCGCCTTCGCCCACGCTCAGGTCGATCCCATGCAGTATGGGGATACGCCCATACGCCGCTTTCAGGCCGCGCACCATCAGCATGATCAGGCGACCTCGCGCTTGCCGAGATAGATGTCGCGCACTTCCTGGTTCCTGAGCACATTCTCCATCGTGTCCTCGACCAGGATGGCACCCTGGTTGAACACCGTTACCCTGTTGGCGATGGCCTTGATGAACTGCATGTCGTGCTCGACGACAATGAGCGACGCGGTACGGTTGATCTCGCGGATCATCTCGGTGGTGCGGTGCACTTCTTCGTGCGTCATGCCGGCGGTGGGCTCGTCGAGCAGGATCAATTCGGGATCGCCGGCCAAGACGACGCCGAGCTCGACGCCCTGGCGCTCGCCATGGGAGAGCCGGCCGACCAGCCTTTTCGAGAGCGCCGTCAGGCCGATGCGTTCGAGAATCGCGTCGACGGCGCGATCGGTCTCCCGCTCCTTGTGGTGGCGCCGCGCGGAGAGCCAGATATTCTCGCGCACGTCCAGCCCGTCGAAGACGCTCGGCACCTGCGTCTTGATGCCGATGCCGCGGCGCGCGATCTGATGGGTGTGCGAGCCGGTAATATTTTCGCCGCGGTAGAGGACCTCTCCGGCGCTCGCCTTGTATATATGAGTGAGGCAACGGAAGAAGGTGGTCTTGCCGGCGCCGTTGGGGCCGATCAGGCAGCGCAGCTCGCCCTCGGCCAGGCTGAAATCGACATTATCCACCGCCACCACGCCGCCGAAGCGCATGGTGAGCCCGCGCGTCTCCAGGATCGGCGGGCGTTGCTCAGCCATTGCCGGCGCTCTCGCGGGCGCGGGCCGCGGTTTCTTGCTCCTCCTGAGAACGCACCCAGGGTAGGAATCTGAGCGCCAGGGCGCGCGCCGAAGGCAGCAGTCCCTGCGGCACCGCGAGCACGAAAACGAGAATGATGGCGCCGAAGACGAGATAGGTGTTGAGGAAATCGGCGAATTTCTGCGTTCCCAACCAATTATAGAGCATTTGCAGGGCCACGCTGCCCAGCATCGGCCCGACCAGCGTGCCGACGCCGCCGATCAGCACCCACATGATGATTTGCGCGGCGAGGCCGAGCGCGAAGACGTCGGGGTTGATGAAATTGTTGAAGTTGACGAACAGGCAGCCGGCGAGCCCGGCGACCGCGGCGCCGACGGTGAAGGTCATGGTCTTGTAGAAACGCACGTCATAGCCGAGATATTCGGCCCGCGCTTCGTTTTCCCTGATCGCCACCACGACGCGGCCGAAATGGGTGCGCAGCAAATAGCGCAAGCCGAAATAGACCAGAATCAGCAGCACCACGGAGACGTAGTATATGTCGTCCGGCCAGAGGGGCGAGTCGGGGAATCCCGGCCAGTTGAAGCCGGGGATCGAGGAAATGCCGTTGAAGCCCATCAGCCGCGCGCTGCCGATATGATATTCCTCGCCCGAGGTCGAGCGCATGAAGGCGTAGAAGATCAGCGTTACCGCCAGCGTGACCACGGCGAGATAAATGTCGCTCAAGCGGCCGTAAAACATGAAATAGCCCAGCATCATGGCGAACGCCGCCGGGACCAATACCGAGAGCAATATGGGCACGGTGCTCTCGCCGATATTGATGACGCCGATGGCGTAGGCATAGCCGCCGAGGCCGAAAAAGACCGACTGGCCGAAGCATAAGATCCCGCCGAAGCCCCAAATGAAGCCGAGGGAGAGCGCCAGCATGGCTGTCGAGATGAGGAGAATGACCTTGAGCAGAACGAAGAGGTCGAATATTTGCGGCCCCACGAAAAGCAGCGCCAGCATCGCCAGGCCGACGAGGATCAGCCCGCGCGTACTCCAATCCTCGAGGTTGAGAGCGATCTTCATAGCGAGCGTCTGAATATTCTTCCGGTGATGCCCTGCGGCAAGATGCGCAGCAGGACCACGGCGACGATCAACAGCACGACGCCGCCGATGATCGGCGTCGTCTGGTAGGTGACGAGCTG
>JAUVWK010000103.1 GCA_030604165.1 Alphaproteobacteria bacterium
GCCATGTCCGGCAGCCGATTCCAGTCTTTCAACGAGCCGACACAGCAGAACTCGTTGGGGCCCCACATCGTTCCGTAGACGTCCATGTTGATGCCGTCGAGCGAGCGCCGCAGCGGCGCGGGCCAGTCATCGACCCGGCAAAGGTGGCGGTGATAGAGGATGGTGACGGCGGCGAGATATTCCGGGTGCTCAATGGTTCCCGCGGCCTCGTGATACTGCATCATGGCCACGGTTTCCGGCCCGAGGGCGGCACGCAGGCGTTTCATCTCGGCCGTGGTGTGCGGCACGCTGCCCGAGCCATTGGCGATGACGTAGGACTTCACGTTGGCGAGATATTTCAAGCAATACTCGGTGCCGAGCCAGGTGCCCCACGACTGACCCAGGAGATGAACGCGGCCGAGATCGAGCGCGGCGCGTACCGCCTCGAGCTCTTCGACATAACGCGGGATATTGTAAAGCGAGGTGTCCGACGGTTTGTCCGACTGGCCGCAACCGAGCTGATCGTAGGCCACCACGCGATAGCCGCGCTCGGCCATGACGGAATGGCTGTCGCGCACATAGTCGCAGGGCAGCCCGGGCCCGCCGTGGAGGCAGAGCAAGACCTCGCTGCCCGCGCCGAAGCTATAGACCGCGACCTCGCCGCCTTCCACGGCGACGCGGTGGGTTTCGTCGGGCTGGGGTTCGTCAGTCATCGTCTTTCGTCAGCTCCGGGCGCGATCTCGCGCGCCTCACATGGCCTTGTATTCAGCATACATGCGCTGATAGCGCTCGGCGTTCATCGTCGAATAGACACTGTAGTCGAAATCGATGGGCCGGGTGGTGACCTCGGCGAGAAAGCTCCAGGTGGATTCGCGTATGCAGGCGAGAATCTTGGCCGCCGCGAAGCGCCGCCGCAACGCGTCGGTGACCGGTGCCTCGCCATAGCTTTCGAGCAGGAGATCGACCTCCGCGGCAACGCATTCGATATTCATACCCAGACCCGCCAGGTCGAACAGGTCCATGTTGAAGCCGGCATATTCCCAGTCCACCAGCCAGAGACGCGTGCCATCGTCGATGAAGTTCTGCGGCAGAGTGTCGCCATGACTGAAGACCATGCGGACCTCGCCGATCGTCGCCTCAAGCGCTTCGTTGACCGTGGCCATTTCGGGAAGCAGCGCGCGCCACCTGGCATCGACTTGCTCCAAGCGCTCGTTCAGCAAGCGGATGTACCAGCGGTTATGCTGAGCCGACCAGAACATGAACCCCGGGCTTTCAAGGTGCTTATGCGCCTCGCGGTGCAGTTGTCGGAGCAAGCGGGCGGCCTGGCGCAGGCGATCCGGCTCGCGTAGCTCCGCCGGCAACAGCGCCTTGCCCTCGACAAAGCGCATGACGATCAGACCGGGTTCGTCATAGATCACCTCAGGCGCAACGCCGGCGGCGTGCGCCGCGCGATAGGCCTTGGCCTCGTTCTCGCGAAATACGCCGAGGTGGGGTTCGTCCGCGCCGACCCGAATGACGTAGCGACGGCCCGCGTCCTCGACCGTCAGGTTGATATTGCTCAAGCCGCCACTGAGAACCGAAGGCTGCACCGCGGCGGACCAGACGGGCAGCCCCTTTGCCCGCTCGATGGCCGCCGCGCTCAGTTTCTCGGCGCCCTGGGCCCCCTTCAACAGTTCGAAAACGCCATCGGCCTCGCGGCTCTCAGCCATGCTGCAAATCCTACCTTGCGCGACAAACGCCGCGGCCCGCGGGTGCGACCGAACCGCAGCGTTGCCAAGGATAAGTTTCTAACCCGCCCGCGCGATTCCTGGCCGCCCCCGCCGATCGGAACGATCATGCCACGCCATGACAGGCCGAAGAAACCAGGGATTGCCGTTATAGAACGGCCAGGTCGGGAAACCCAGATTCCAGAACGCCGTTTCGGCTTGCGAGTCGTCGAGCACGCGATGGCCGATCTTTTGTCCGAAATAGGTCCCGAGCGGCAGCCCCGAGCCACAGAAACCCGTCGCGTAATAAACGCCATCCCGGGTTCTGCCGATGTGCGGCAGGCGATCGAAACTGAAGCCCATCATGCCTTGCCAGACGTGGCTAAGCCGTGTTTCGGAGAGCTGCGGGTAAACCTCCACCATGAGCTCGCGCAAGCGCCGCGCCATAACGCGGAGATCGTCGGCCTTGTCACCGGTGCGGGCGCCGAATATCAGGCGAGCATCGTCTGGGGAGGGACGATCCCAGTAGATATTGACTTTGCTGTCGATCACGGCGCGTCCGCCCGGCTTGATCTGTTTCATCAGAGCGGCCGAGAGCGGTTCGGTGGCGATCTGATAGGCGGGGATGGGAATGATGCGACGCCTGATCCAGGGTGTTGTCGGTTGGGTGTTCGCATAGCCGTTCGTCGCGATCACGACATCGCGTGCCTGAACCGTCCCGCGCTCGGTCAAAACGGCGAAGCCGTCCGCTTGCCGTGTGATGCGCGTGACCGGCGTCATCGCGGCAATGCCGACACCGGCGCGAGCCACGGCGTCGAGCAAGCCCTGATGGTACTTGGCGGGCTGCAACGTGCCGTGCTCGTGCAGGATCATGCCGCCATGATAGTAATCCGTGCCGATTTCCCGGTGCTGCTCCGAGCGCGGGCACATCGCGAAGTCGAAGGGCACGTGCCGATTGATCTCCTCGGCGTTGCGCGCCAGCGCCTCGTAGGCCTGCGGCGAGTGCGCCGCCGTGAAGCGACCGCGATAGAGCTTGCCGACCTCCATCTGCTCGCGCTCGATAAGCTCGAGGAGAAGCCAATGCGCGTCGCCGGATTCCTTGAACATCCTGACCGCTCGCTGCAGGCCGAAGCGCTTGGTCAGCTTGCCGAAGGAATAATGCAGAAAGCGGCCGATAAATCCGGCGAGCCGGGTGCTCGCCCCGTATCCCGGTTCCGCGGCCTCGAGAACCAGCGTGCTGCGCCCGGCGCGGGTGACCACAAGCGCGCAATTCAGGCCCGCATAGCCGGAGCCGACCACGACCACATCGACCCGTGACGGCAGCGGCGGCGCGGGCGGCCTCGGGCGTGGCACGTCATCCCACCAGAGGGGGTCGGTCTTGAAATCGGCGGTGAAAATATCCTCGCCCACCACTTTAGCTCCCGGCGGCGGCCGTTAGCCGCTGAGCTCGATCCAGGTGGTCTTGAGCTCGCAGTATTTGTCGATCGCATGGATCGACTTGTCGCGGCCGAAGCCGGATTGCTTGTAGCCGCCAAAGGGCGTCGACATATCGCTTTGGTCGAAGCTGTTGACGTAGACGAAGCCCGCGCGCAACGCCCGCGCCACCTTGTGCGCCTTGGTAATATCGCGGGTCCAGACCTCGGCCGCCAGCCCATAGACGGTGTCGTTGGCGAGGCGAACCGCCTCATCCATGTCGGCGCAGGTTATGACCGCGAGAACCGGACCGAAGATCTCTTCCTGCGCGATCGTCATATCGTTGCGCACGCCATCGAAGACCGTGGGCGGAATGAAGTAGCCGCCGGTCTCCTCCCTGACACGGTTGCCGCCGGTCAACAGCGCCGCCCCTTCCGAGGTGCCGCGATCGACAAAGCCGAGCACCCGGTTCATGTGGTTTTTATCGACCATCGCGCCCATTTCGGTCGCGGGATCGAGCGGGTCGGCCGGCTGGAGCTTTTCGCTCCAGGCCAGAATGCGCTCCACCAGCTCGTCTTTCACCGCCTCCTCGACAATCAGGCGGGAGCCCGCGTTGCAAACCTCCCCCTGATTGAAGAATATCCCGAACGCCACGGCCTTGGCCGCCGTCTCCAGGTCGGGACAATCCGCGAGCACGATATTGGGCGACTTGCCGCCGCATTCGAGGGAGACACGCTTCAAGTTCGACTGGCCGGCATATTGCATGATCAGCTTGCCGACCTCCGTCGAGCCGGTGAAGCCAATGCAATCGACATCCGGATGGAGCGCCAGCGCCTTGCCGGCCGCTTCGCCAAGACCCGGCACGACGTTGAAGATGCCTTCGGGAATGCCGGCTTCGAGCGACAGCTCGGCGGCCCGGATCGCGGTCAGCGGCGATTGCTCGGCCGGCTTGACGATAACGGCATTGCCGGCCGCGAGCGCCGGCGCCGCCTTCCATCCGTAGGCGAGATAAAGCGGGAAGTTCCAAGGCACGATGAGACCGACCACACCGACCGGCTCGCGCGTCACGAGCGCCAGCGCATCGGCGCGCGTCGGCGCGATGTCGTCGTAGATCTTGTCGATCACCTCGGCGTACCAATTGAGGCCCTTGACGGCGCCCGGAATATCGGCGGCCAGGCTGTATTTGATCGGCTTGCCCATATCGAGGGTCTCGAGCAGGGCGAGCTCGTCGGCGTGGCGCTCGATCAGGGAGGCGAATTTCTGCAGCCGGACCTTCCGATCCTTCGCCGACATCCGCGACCAATGACCTTTCTCGAAGGCGCGCCGCGCCGCGGCGACGGCACGATCGACGTCGGCCGCGGCGCATGACGCGATCGATGTCAAGACCTGGCCGTTGGCCGGATTGATGCAGGCGAAGCTTTCGCCCGACAGGGCATCGACATATTCGCCGTCGATGAAGGCCTGGTTGGCGAATGAGAGCGCGGCCGCGCGGGCCTGCCATTGCTGCTGGCTATCGACGTCGGCCATGCGAGGTTCCTTTCCCGGCGTCGCTTCCTGCGCAACGCGTTTTCCCGATGCTAGTAATTATATCGCTACGCCGTTGGCAATGGATAGGCATCGCCCGGCGCGCGCTACCGGCCGAGAGGTGGTCCGTCGCTCAACCTCTTACGCGACTGTTGTCCGGGTCATAGAGGGGGCGCAGATGAAGCTCGGCCGGCACCCGGCGGGTGGCGACCTCGAGCTCGTAGGTGCCGGAGCGGAGATACGCCTCGGTGACGCCGTCCACGCGCCGCACGTAGCCCATGCCGATGCCCCGGCCCACCGTGTGGCCGAAGCCGCCGGAGGTGATCCAGCCGACGCGCTCGCCATCGCGCAGAATCGTCTCGCGCCCATGCAGTTGCAGCGCCGGATCGTCCGCGACCGCGAAGCTCACGAGCCGTTTTGTCAATGGCTGGTCGCGCTGTCGGAGCAGGGCGTCGCGGCCAATGAAATCGACCCCCTTGTCGAAGGCCAGGGCGAAGCCGAGGCCCGCCTCCAACGGCGTATAGTCCGGTCCGATATCGGCCGCCCAGACACGATAGCCCTTCTCCAGCCGCAGACTGTCGAGCGCCCGGTAGCCGGCATCGCGGAGGCCAAATTCGGCGCCCGCCGCCTTAATCGCATCATAGACCGTGACCATGTATTCGCTCGGGACGTGGAGTTCCCAGCCCAGCTCGCCGACGAAGCTGAGGCGCATCGCGCGCACCGGCGCGCCGCCGAGATAAATTTCCCGCACGGCGCCGAAGGGAAAGGCCTCCGCGTCGAGATCGCCCTCGCAAATGCGGCTCAGACATTGCCGCGCGCGCGGCCCCATGACGGCGAGCGTACCGTAGGCCGAGGTTATATCGATGAGCGAGGCATGGGCGTCGTCCGGGATATGGCGCCGAATATGCTCGAAATCGTGCGTGGCGAACCCTGTGCCGGTGACGATGTAGTAATGCTCCTCGGCGATGCGCGCCACCGTCAGGTCGCATTCGATACCGCCATGCCGGTTGAGCATCTGGGTGTAGCTGATGCGCCCCGGCGGCTTGGCGATATCGGCGGCGCAAAGACGCTGCAAAAGCCGCTCGGCGTCGGCGCCCAGCAGCGCGAACTTGGCGAAGGACGACTGATCGAAGATCGCCACGGCGTCGCGGCACGCCGCGTGCTCGGCCGCCACATGTCGGTGCCAGCTCGGCCGCTCGAAGCTCTCGCTCTCGCGGGGCTCCGTGCCCACTGGCGCGAACCAATTCGGCCTCTCCCAGCCGAACTTGGCGCCAAAGCAGGCGCGCTGCGCCGCCAGCCGCTCATAGATGGCGCTGCGCCGCAGCGGCCGCCCGGCCTGCATCTCCTCAAAGGGCCAGACGATGCGGTAATGATGGCCCTGCCCCTCCAGCGAGCGCGCCAGCACCTGCTTGTCCGAGCGGTGGTAGGCGCCGAAGCGCCGGATGTCGAAGCTCCAGAGATCGTAGGGAGGCTCGCCGTTCAGGATCCACTCGCCGATGGCCATACCGGCGCCGCCGCATCCGCTCACGCCATAGGCATTGAAGCCGGCGCTGACGAATATGTTGCGTACTTCGGGCGCCTCGCCCATGACCGGATTCTGGTCTTCCGTGAAGGCCTCGAGGCCGTTGAACCAGCTCTTGATGCCCGCGGTTTTCAGGGCCGGGATCCAGTCCAGCAACGCCGCCATGCGGGGCGTGAAATGATCGAGGTTCTCGGGCATGAGCTTGAAATCGTGATCGCGCGGTATGGCGCCGAGAAAGGGAATGGGATCGGGCTCATACTGCCCGACGATCAAGCCGCCGACCTCCTCGCGGATGTAATGCCAGAGATCCGGATCGCGCACGGTCGGCATATCGCGGCTCACGCCCGCGATCGGCTCGGTTATCAGATAGCAATGGTGCGACGGCTGCAGCGGAATATTGACGCCGGCGAGGCGACCGATCTCGCGCGACCAGATGCCGCAGCAGATCACGGCGACCTCGCAGCGAATCTCGCCGCGCGCCGTGCGCACGGCGGCAACGGCGCCGCGCTCGATGGCGAAGCCCGTTACCGGCGTGTCTTCGACAAGGCGCGCGCCATACATGCGCGCCCCCTTGGCCAACGCCAGGCACAGGTCGCTGGGGCCGAACCCGCCATCCGAGGGCACGTAAAGGGCGCAATCGACGCGGTCGACCGTCATGAGGGGGAACAACGCCTGCGCCTCGCGCGGCGTCAACAGTTCCATCTCGACGCCGAAGGACCGCGCCGTGGTGATGGCGCGCTCGTATTCCCGGCGCCGCGCCTTGTTGGTGGCAACGCGCATGCCGCCGTTTTGCCGCCAGCCCGTGGCCTGGCCGGTCTCGGCTTCGAGCGCGGCATAGAGCGCCCCGCCATAGGCCATGAGCCGGCCGGCGTTGGGGTCCGAGCGAACCTGGGCGTAGGCCCCGGCCGCGTGCCAGGTCGAACCGGAGGTCAGCTTGGCCTTCTCGACCACGACGACATCGCGGCAGCCATGCTTGGCGAGATGGTAGGCGGTGGCGCAGCCGATCGCCCCGCCACCGATAATGACGACGCGGGCCTGGTCGGGGAACGTTTCGCTCAAGGCGGCCTTCACTTTTTGATTTCTTTTTTGCACCCGCGGCGTAAGCCAACCGAAGCTTTAGCGAAGGCTGGCGGTGCAGGCAGTCACGAGCGAACTGGTCTCCGAGGTCGTTCCCTGTTGACCAGGGAAAATACAGGGAATTTTGCCAAATTTGCGGCCTGCAGTGTCAGGCTTTGACCGCATAACGGCTTTATTTCAGTGACTTACCGTCTAGCCATCGGGAAATCCGAACAGGGAATAACAGGGATTTAGCAGGGAATTCTCAGTGGTCTACTTACGCGCTCACAGGTTCGAGTCGAGGGCTCGCAACCACCTATGCAAAACAGTTCTCGTGTGGTTCAGACGCGCACAGCGGTCCTGTAATTCGCGAGTCCCATACCAGCTCTGTTCGCAGATAGCAAAGATGCCTATTCCGATTTTTCATTCGCCTGGCGTCCCTGGCCCCGATTTAGCTCGGCTCCTCCATCTTGGTTGGATATGGGGTATCGAAGTCTGCCAAGAGTCACCCCAAGGTACGCCGTTGATACCGGTGCTGATCAACTACCCGGGCTGCGAGAGGGAAAAAGCCCCGCGCGAGGCGGGCCTAGTTCAAGAGGCTTCATGACAAATTCTTCATGTGGGCCGGCGTCCGCCCCCAACAGGTGGTTGCCGGACCATCAGGTTCGGAATAGAAGCGTGCAACTTTGCATGGCGCCGAGGGCGATTATATGACGTGCGTCAAGACCGAAGTTGAGGGCCAACGTGGGGCATCCGAAATAGAAGATTCCGCAGGGCCTATTTCCGACCGGCCCGGTGTACGATGGACGGGCACAGGGCCGTGCGCCACGGCGTTCCGCGGAGGATTTGGTAATGACGCTACCATTTCGGGTATTGCTGAGCGCGCTCATGATTGCTCTGGCATGGCCCGCCCATGGCTTTGACCAGTCGGATTTGGACCGGCTGCGCGATACCGGCGAATGCAGAGGGTGTGACCTACGAAAGATCGATATGCGTGGTGCCGGCATGCGCTATGCCGACCTCATCGGCGCCAATCTGCGAGGGGCCAACTTGTACGGCGCGTATCTCGCTGATGCCGATCTCTCAGGCGCCAATCTCAGCTTCACCGATCTCAGAAATTCCGACTTGAGCGGCTCAGTTCTCATTGGCGCATCGTTGCAGCACGCAAACCTCACGGGGGCAGATCTATCCTTCTCCCTGATGCGCGACGCCGCACTGTGCAACACGATCATGCCGGATGGCCGAATAGAGTTTCGCGACTGCGATCACGGAGCGTTTTGAGCCGACTTTCGTCAGCGAGGCTTCTTGTTGCGTTCACTGAAACGGGCGAGCCGTCTAACGCTTGATGAACTGGAATAGGGGAACTAAGACAAAGTGGTTGAAATGGATTGGACTCATTGTGATAGCTCTGGCGTTTCCGACTGTCCGCGCTGAAGGTTCAACGCGCCTCTGGCGGCCGGAATAGCGCAC
>JAUVWK010000278.1 GCA_030604165.1 Alphaproteobacteria bacterium
ACGAGGGCTTCACCATTACGACGAATGAGAACATTCCGTCGATCTGGCTCTTGTTCTTCAACTTCAAAAACCCGGTCATGCAGGATGTTCGCGTGCGCAAGGCGATCAACCTGGCCATTGATCGCGACGGCATCGCGCATGAGATCCTCAAGGATACCGGGCGCGCCGAAATGGGCATGCTGAGCCCGGGAACCTACGCCTACAAGCCCGGCTACCAGCCGTTCAAGTACGATCCCGAGGGCGCCAGGAAGCTGCTCGCGGAAGCTGGCTACGGCGACGGCCTCGATCTCGAATTCGATATCTATGAGTATGGCTATAACGAGGTTTGGGAGAAGTGGATCCAGCGCGATCTGAAGAAAGTTGGGATCAACGTCAAGCTCAACAAGATCGAGTGGATCACCTATATGGGCAAGTTCCTGAAGGGTCAGCCGTCCGAGCTCCATATGAACGAAATCGGCTGGGGCTGGACCATTCCCTTCTGGACCCAGGTCATGACGCGCTGCGACTACCATCCGCCGAACGGCTTCAACGTCGGCTGGTATTGCAACCCCGAGGTCGACAAGCTGTTCGACCAGGCGGTCAAGCAGAAAGACAAGGCGAAAGCGGCGGCGCTCTATCAGCAGGCCAATGACATCATCATCGGGGAGGACTTCGCCTACGCCGTGAAGTTCGTTTACTACAACCCGTTGGTCTTGAGCCCGAAGGTAAAGACGTTCGTCAATCCACCGGCGAACTGGTACGACTTCTCCCTCATCGAATTGGAGGACTAGGGACAGTTTCGGCATGGGCGGGCGTGGTCTTCGCGCCCGCCTTTCTTTTTTCCTGACGCTCGATCGCGGCGTAGAAGGGTGAACGGTTCGGGGGGATGCTGCGGTTTATTGTCGGCCGGTTGATCACGATCTTACCGGTTCTGTTCGGGGTCTCGGTCGTGATCTTCATCCTGGCTCACCTCGCACCGGGCGATGTCACCACCGTTCTGACCGGGCCCTTCGCCACCGAGGCCACGCGCGAGGTGCTGCGCCAGGCACTCGGGCTCGATCGACCGCTCCCGGTCCAATACATCAAGTGGCTCGAGCACATCCTTCAGGGCGACTTCGGCAAGTCGATCGCCAATCGACGTGAAGTCATTGAGCTGATTCTGCCGAAGTTTCTCAATACGGCGATCTTGGCGTTGGTCAGCGCCTTCTTCGCCTATGTCGTGGGCTTTTTTGTCGGCATGTTCGCGGCCGCGCGCGCGCATTCCTTTTTCGACCGCATCAGCATGTCGGTCACGTTGATCCTCGGCAACACGCCGCCTTATTGGTTGGGGCTTTTGATCGTGCTGCTGTTCTCGCTGAATTGGCGCCTGCTGCCCGCGACCGGCATGGTCAACATGATCGATGGCGGCGGACCGGTCGATGTGATCCGCCATCTCGTGCTGCCGGCGCTGACCACCGCCGCGGCCCCGGCCGCGATCGTGGCGCGCATGGTGCGGGCGAGCATGTTGGAGATCTTGAGCCAAAACTACGTCAAGGTCGCCCGCGCGAAGGGCATCCCGCGGCGCAAGATCCTGCGCCGCCATGCGCTGCGCAACGCGTTGCCGCCGATCGTGACAATTTGCGGGCTGCAGCTCGGCTATCTGTTGGGCGGGGTCTTGTTCGTGGAAGTGATTTTCGCCTGGCCCGGCATCGGCAACCAATTGTGGCAGGGCATCATCGCCCGCGATATCCCGACCATTCAGGGCGCCACTCTCTTGGTGGCGCTGGCCTTCATATTCGTTAATTTCTCGGTCGACGTGATCAACGCCTTCCTGGATCCGAAGATCCGCTTGTCCGAGGGAGTGCGGCGCCAGTGAGCGACCACACCTCATCGGTCTCCCGGAAAGCCAGCAATGACGCGGGCCGGGTCTCGGCGGCGACGGCCTGGCAAATACGGCGCGAGCGTTTTCGCTTTCATCTCCGCACGCTCAAGCTCGCCTGGTATGCCTACGCCAAGGACAAGGCGGCGCTCGGCGCGCTGGTGTTCTTCGTCATCGTCGCCTTCCTCGCGATCTTCGCCCCCTACGTCAGCCCGTATGACCCGGCCGAGGCGGTGGCCGGGATCAATTCGCCGCCCTTCGCCGAAGGGCTCATTCTCGGCGCCGATGTCGACGGCCGCGATATTCTGTCCCGCCTGTTCTGGGGCGGCCGGATCGCGCTGCTTGTCGGCATCGGCCCCACCTTCGCCGCCACCGTGGTCAGCCTCATGCTCGGCATCGTGGCCGGCTATGTCGGGGGCTGGGTCGATCAGGTCATCATGCGCGTGATGGATATCCTGTTCGCGTTTCCGCTCGTGCTGCTCGCCATCGTGATCGCCGGGGTCATGAACCCCGGCGTCGGCACCGTGATCCTCGCCATCGCCATCGCGCTCGCGCCCTATATCGCGCGCCTCGTCCGCACGACGACGATGAACGTCAAGCAACAACCCTATATCGAGGCGGCGCGCGCGGCTGGCGCGGGCACCACGGCGATCCTCGTGCGCTATATCTTTCCCAACATGGTCGCGCCGGTGCTGGTCTACGCCACCACGCTGATCGGCCTCATGATGGTCGTGGGCTCCGGCCTGAGCTTTCTCGGCCTCGGTGTCCAGCCCCCCGACGCCGACTGGGGCACGATGGTGGCGGAAGGGCGTGGCGTTCTCAGGAAGGCGCCGCACGCCACGGTTTTTCCGGGCTTGGTGATCGTTTTTGTCTCGCTCGCGTTCAACTTCATCGGCGACGGGTTGCGCGACGCCCTGGACCCCCGCGCGCGCTCGCGCTGAGGCGAGCAACGAGCCATGCCGGAACCGATCCTCACCGTCGAAGGTCTGAAAACCTACTTCCAGCTGCGTAGCGGCGTTCTCAAGGCGGTCGACGGGCTGTCCTTTTCGCTCGCGCCCGGAGAGGTCCTTTGTATCGTCGGCGAATCGGGCTCCGGCAAGAGTGTGACGGCGCAGTCGATCATGCGCCTGATCGATCCGCCCGGCGAGGTCGTGGAGGGACATATTCGGTACGGCGACACGGACTTGTTGTCGTTGCCGGAACAAAAGATGGAGCGGATCCGTGGCGACCGCATTTGCATGATCTTCCAGGACCCGATGACGGCGCTCAACCCGGTCTTTACGATCGGCGCGCAGATCGCCGAAGGTTTGCGGGAACACCAGGGCCTGGGCCGCAGAGAGGCGAAGGCAAAGGCGATCGAGCTCCTGCGCCTGGTCGGAATCCCCCAAGCGGAAGCGCGCTTCGGCGACTATCCACACCAATTCAGTGGCGGCATGCGGCAGCGGGTCGTCATCGCGGGCGCCATCGCCTGCCAACCGGATATCCTCATCGCGGATGAGCCGACAACGGCGCTCGACGTCACCATTCAGGCGCAAATCCTGAAGCTCCTGAGCGAGATCCAGAAGCGCCTGCATAGCGCCATGATTCTCATCACCCACGATCTCGGCGTCGTCGCCGCCATGGCCGACCGGGTGCTCGTCATGTATGCCGGGCGCATGGTGGAATATGGCGACGTCGAGACAGTTTTCCGCGAGCCGAAGCACCCCTACACGATCGGCCTCATGGACTCGATTATCCGGCTGGGCGGAGCCCGGGACGCCGAGTTGCGCTCGATCCCCGGCATGCCGCTGGTGCCCGTGGACCCGCCGCCCGGTTGCCGCTTTCGCTTTCGTTGCGACGAGGCGCACGAGCGCTGCGAGACGGAAACGCCGCCGCCGCGCGACCTGCGGGACGGTCACAGCGTCGCTTGCCATCTGCTGGCGGCGGAAAAAGCATGAGCGAACGCCATGAGTGACGTGCTGCTCTCGGTTCGCGGTCTGACCAAGCATTTCCGCATGGACGCCAAGGGCCTGCTGGAAAAAGGCCCCCTCCTGCGCGCGGTGGAAGGCATCGATTTCGACGTTGAGCGCGGCGAGACGCTCGGCCTCGTGGGCGAAAGCGGTTGCGGCAAGTCGACCACCGCCCGTCTCGTGCTGCGCCTCATCGAGCCGACGAGCGGCTCGGTGGAGTTTGAAGGGGTCGACGTCATCAACTGCTCGAAAAAAGAGTTGCACGGCCTGCGGCGCGAGATGCAGCTGGTTTTTCAGGACCCGATGTCATCGCTCAATCCGCGTATGTCCGTCGGCGTCTCCATCGCCGAGCCGCTGCGCTTTCACGGCGTGGCGAACCAAATCGAGCGCTTCCGACAGGCCCGCGACTACCTCGAGGTCGTCGGCTTGAGCACGGACTATTTCGACCGCCTGCCCCATGAATTCAGCGGCGGCCAAAACCAACGCGTGGCGATTGCACGGGCCCTGATCCTGCGTCCCAAGCTGGTGATCCTGGACGAGCCGGTCTCCGCGCTCGACGTCTCCATCCGCGCGCAAATCCTCAACCTTCTCATGGACCTGCAGAAGGAATTTCATCTCACTTACATCCTCATTTCGCACGATCTGAGCGTGGTGGAGCGTGTTTGCGACCGCACGGGCGTCTTGTATTTGGGCAAGATCGTCGAGATCGCGAATAGTGAGCAGCTTTATCGCGAGCCGCTGCATCCCTACACCCAAGCGTTGATGGACGCGATCCCGCCGCCCGACCCTAAGGATCGCCACATCGTGCAGCGCGGCGGGCTGGAGGGCGATGTTCCGAGCCCGATCGACCCGCCCAGCGGC
>JAUVWK010000337.1 GCA_030604165.1 Alphaproteobacteria bacterium
TGAAAGAAGGAGACGCCGACCAGTTGGCGCGTCACCACGGCGGCGACCGCGACCGTGACCATGACCACGATGGTCACGGCGTAGTCGCCGGTGAGCTCGAACACCATCAGGATGGTGGAGATCGGCGACTACGCCGTGACCATTGTGGTCATGGTCACGGTCGCGGTCGCCGCCGTGGTCACACGCCAACTGGTCGGCGTCTCCTTCTTTCACAGCCAGCTGACGGCGCGCGGGCTGAGCGTCGAGGAAGGCCGTGAAACCGGCTTGTTGCGGGAATCCCGCGTCGGCGAAGTGATGAGCCGGCGCTTCCACGCCATCGGCCGCCACACCAACATCGCCGCGATCAAGGAGCTCCTGAGCAACGAGCCCGACGCCGACATTGTCGTGATCGACGAGCAGCACCGCTTGGTCGGCTTGGTGGCCTTCGCCGATATCAAGGACGTCGCCTTCGAGCCGGGCCTCGACCCGCTGATCAACGCCGCCGACGTGGCCCGGAAAAGCCCGGTCAGCCTGCGCGCCGACGACGACCTCACGACGGCGCTGCGGCTGATGGACGCGGGCGACGTCGCGCGGCTGCCGGTGGTCGCCGACGACGGCTCGGAGCAACCCATCGGCGTGGTGCACCACGCGGCGGTGGTGCTGGCCCACAACAAGGCGCTGCTGGCGGCGCGGCGCGAGGAGCGCGGCCGCTGAAGCAAGGATGGTGGGCGAGGGGCGCAGAGCGATGGGCAAATATGTACACGGCTATTCTTCGCGCGAGGCCGCGCGGCTGTCGGACCAAGCCAACACGCTCAAGGAGCTGATCCATCCCGACACCGTCTTCGAGCCCGGCGCGACGGTCTTGGAGGTGGGTTGCGGCACCGGCGAGCAGACCGCGATTCTGGCCCGCAAATGTCCGGGCGCGCGCTTCGTCTCATTCGACATCGCGGCCCACACGCTGGCCGAGGCCAGGGCCAGGGTGGCAGGCGAAAAGCTCCGTAACGTGCGCTTTCTACAGACCGATCTATTCGCCTTGCCCTTTGCCGAGGGCAGCTTCGATTATGTGCTGGTCTGCTTCGTTCTGGAACATTTGGCCGAGCCGGCGCGGGCGTTGGTCGCCTTGCGCAAGATGCTCAAGCCCAACGGCACGATCGTCGCGATCGAGGGCGACCACGGCTCCTGCTACTTCCACCCGGAAACCGACGCGGCGAAGCGCGCCTGGCGCTGCCTGATCGAGGCGCAGCGCGCCGCGCACGGCAATTCCCTGATCGGCCGCGAGCTGTTTCCGCTGCTCAGCGGCGCCGGCTTTCGCGAGGTCGCGGCCTCGCCGCGCCTAGTTTACGCCGATGCCAGCCGGCCGCGCATGATGGAGGGCTTCGTCAAGAAAACCATCATCCCCATGGTCGAAGGCGTCGAGCAACAGGCCTTCGCGATGGGGCTGATCGACCGCGCCACCTGGGATCAGGGCATCGCCGACTTGCACCGCACCGGCACACCGCCCGATGGCACCTTCTGCTACACCTTCTTCAAGGCCACCGGTAAACGCTAGCGTCGGCTCCAAATTAGTTGGATCCACGCTAGCTTTTTTTGCTCGCGGCAGCGGACCTTACGGTCCGCACCTGCGCAGGCGCGCCGGATAACCGGCGGGCCGCAGTCGCGGCCTTAATTGCATTAGCGTTCGCCTACACAAGGCCGTTGGTGACGCCGCCGGCCCGCGTGCTTCGACAGGCTCAGGACGAGGTCCAGGGCGCGTTCCTCATGCTGAGCTTGTCGAAGCATGCGCCTGTCGAAGGGCGCACAAAAGCTGGGCCTTGGCGCGCCGTGCTATATAGTTTCATGTCAGCCCTGCGATTCGTCAGTGAGCGATTCCTGATCATGAGCGACCCGTTCGATCTCGCCCGTCTGCCCGACGCGGCCGCGCCGCCGCCACCGGCGAGCGACCCGCCTTATCTGGCGGCGCTCAATGCCGAGCAGCGCACCGCGGTGGAAGCCACCGAAGGCCCGGTTCTGGTGCTGGCCGGCGCCGGCACCGGCAAGACGCGCGTGCTGACCACGCGGCTCGGCCACATTCTGCGCACGAACCGCGCTTTCCCCGGCCAGGTGCTGGCGGTCACCTTCACCAACAAGGCGGCGCGCGAGATGATCGCGCGCGTCGCCCACCTGATCGGGCGCTCCGCGGACGGTCTTTGGCTCGGCACCTTCCACGCCATGGCGGCGCGCATCCTGCGTCGTCACGCCGAAGCGGTCGGTCTCAAGCCCGATTTTTCGATCCTCGATAGCGACGACCAGATCCGGCTCATCAAACAATTGCTGCAGGCCGCCAACATCGACGAGAAGCGCTGGCCGGCGCGGACGCTCTCGGTGATCTTCCAGCGCTGGAAAGACCGCGGGCTCGGCCCCGACAAGGTCGAGAGCGCGGACGGCGCGGAGTTCGCCAATGGCCGCGCGGTCGAGTTCTACAAACAGTATCAGGCGCGCCTCATCACTGTGAACGCGGCCGATTTCGGCGACCTCCTGCTCCATAACCTGACCCTCTTCACCAAGCACCAGGACGTGCTGGCGGACTATCAGCGGCGCTTCAAATATGTACTGGTGGATGAATATCAGGACACCAACGTCGCCCAATATCTGTGGCTGCGGCTGCTGGCGCAGATCGGCCACAACATCTGCTGCGTCGGCGACGACGATCAATCGATCTACGGCTGGCGCGGCGCCGAGGTTGGCAACATCTTGCGCTTCGAAACCGAGTTTCCCGGCGCCAAGGTGATCCGGCTCGAGCGCAACTACCGCTCCACCGGCAATATCCTCGCCGTCGCCTCCAAGCTCATCGCCCACAATGCCGGACGTCTCGGCAAGACACTGTGGACCGAAAGCGGCGACGGCGAAAAGGTCCGGGTTTCGGGCGCCTGGGACGGCGACGAAGAGGCCCGCCTTGTCAGCGACGAGGTCGAGGCGTTGCAGCGCGGCGGCGCAGGCCTGAATGAATTCGCCGTGCTGGTGCGCGCCGGCTTCCAGACCCGCGCCTTCGAGGAACGCTTTCTCACCATCGGGCTGCCCTATCGGGTGATCGGCGGTCTGCGCTTTTACGAACGCCAGGAGATCCGCGACGCCGTTGCCTATATCCGGGTGCTCACGCAGCCGCAGGACGATCTCGCCTTCGAGCGCATCGTCAACCTGCCCAAGCGGGGGCTCGGCAACGCTTCACTCCAGACCCTGCACCAGCTGGCGCGCGCCGAGGGCGGTTCGCTGCACCGCGCGGCCGAGAGCCTGATCGAGACCGACGAGCTGAGGCCCAAGCCGCGCGCGGCGCTCGCCGGCCTCATCGAAGCCTTCGCGCGCTGGCGCGCCAGGCTGAGCGACCTGCCGCATTGGGAGCTGGTCCAGACCATGCTGGACGAAGCGGGCTATACCGAAATGTGGCAGAACGACAAATCGGCCAGCGCACCGGGACGCCTGGAGAACCTCAAGGAATTGACGGCCGCGCTCGAGGAGTTCGACTCCTTGGGCGCCTTTCTCGAGCATGTCAGCCTGGTGATGGACCGCGAAGCCAGCGAGACTGACGAAATGGTCAACCTCATGACCCTGCACGGCGCCAAGGGCCTCGAATTCGACAGCGTCTTCCTGCCCGGCTGGGAAGAAGGGCTGTTCCCGCATCAGCTGGCGCTCGACGCATCGGGCGCGGCGGGGCTCGAGGAGGAGCGCCGGCTGGCCTATGTCGGCCTCACCCGCGCGCGCAAACGCGCCCACATCCTGTTCGCCGCCAACCGCCGTGTGTACAACCAATGGGTCAGCGCGATTCCCTCGCGTTTCGTCGACGAGCTGCCGCCCGAGCGGATCGAAACCCGCGCGGCGCAAGGCTTGTCTGGGATGGCGCCGGAGGCCGGCGGCGGCCACGGCGCCGAGTGGAGCCCATTCTCCCGCCTGGCGCAAACCCGTGGCCGGGCGGGCTGGGCGCAGCGGCGGAACCGCGTGATCGAGGCCGACACGTGGACTTCGGAGAGCGCCGGCA
>JAUVWK010000183.1 GCA_030604165.1 Alphaproteobacteria bacterium
GCCACCAGCGAGCTGCCGCCGCGCCAGCGCCCGACCGAGCCGCCGCACCTCAGCCCACGCCGTGTCGAGCTCTCCGACGCGCGCGTGGCGCAGCCCTCGATGTCGCGCAGCTATCTGGCGCCGAGCTACGGGGCGGGCGAGAGCGAACAGGCCCTGCCGCTCCAGGTGTTTGCCAACATTTTGGGTAGCAACTCCACCAGCCGGCTGTACCAGAAGCTGGTGGTCGAGCAAGGGCTGGCCGCCTGGGCCGGCGCCTCCTATCACGCGATGGCCATCGACCTGACCAGCTTCCATGTCTATGCGGCGGCCATGCCGAACACCTCGATCGTCGATGTCGAGGCGGCGGTCGATGCGCTGCTCGCCGAGCTGCTTGCCGACGGCGTCAGCGACGAAGAGGTCGCGGCGGCCAAGGCGCGCATGCAGGCCCAGGCGCTCTATGCGCTCGACAATCCGCAGGCGGTCGCCCGCATCTTCGGCAATGCGCTCTCGGTCGGCTTGACCGTCGCCGACGTGGAGTCTTGGCCGGATGATATCGGCGCGGTCACCACGGCCGAGGTCAACGCGGCGGCGCGCGCCGTGCTGCGGCCAGAGCGTTCCGTGACCGGCATGCTGCTGCCGGAAGCCGATGACTAGGGCTCCGGCCGGAAGGGTCCGATGCGCCCGCGCGGCCCCTGCCGGGGTCTGCGCGGTTGTCGCCTTCGTCGCCTGCCTGCTGCTGCTCCTCGGAGCCGCCCGGGCGGCGCCCGAGACCACGCCGCTGCGCGTGGTCACGCCGGGTGGCCTCGAGGTCTGGTATGTCTACGAGCCGTCGATTCCGATCATCGCCCTCAATGTCGCCTTCGCTGGCGGCAGTGCGATCGACCCGCCGGACAAGGTGGGGCTCGCGAGCTTCGCCACGAGCTTGCTCGACGAGGGCGCGGGCGAGATGGATTCGCTCGCCTTTCAGAAGGCGGTCGTCGATCGGGCGATTCGCCTCAACTTCGACATCGGCCGCGATTTCTTCTCGGCCTCGCTGCAGACGCTCTCGCAACACCGCGACGAGGCCTTTCGGCTGCTCGGCTTGGCGCTGGCCGCGCCGCGCTTCGACGCGCCCGCGGTCGAGCGGATTCGCGGCCAGATCCAGAGCATCCTCGCCGAGGACGAAAACGAGCCGAGTACGGTGGCGGTGCGGCGCTGGTTTGCCGAGATCTTTCCGGACCATCCCTACGGCCGGATCAAGGACGGCACGCCGGCGAGCATAGCGGCGATCGCCGCGGGGGATCTCAAGGCCTGGGCGTCCCGGCGGCTCGCCCGCGACAATCTCACCATCGGGGCGGCGGGCGACGTCTCGCCCGAGGAACTCGGCCGCCTGGTAGACCTCGCCTTCGGCGCCTTGCCGGCCGCGGCCGCGCCGGTGGATGTGGCCGAAGCCAGCGTGCCGTCCGAGGGCCGGGTCATCGTCGAGCGCATGCCGCTGCCGCAAAGCGTGGTGACCTTCGGCTTGGCCGGGCTCAAACGCGACGATCCCGACTTCTATGCCGCGTATGTGATGAACTATATTCTCGGTGGCGGGGGTTTCACCTCGCGACTTTACCGGGAAATTCGCGAAGAGCGTGGGCTCGCCTATTCGGTCTACAGCTATCTCTACCCGCTCAGGCGGGCCGGCCTTTATTCCGGCAGCGTCGCCACCCGGAATGACCGGGTCGCCGAAACCCTCGATCTCGTGCGCCAAGAGTTTGCGCGCATGGCCGATAGCGGCGTCAGCGAGGCCGAGCTCAAGGCGGCGCAGACCCACCTGACGGGCGCCTTTCCGCTGCGCTTCGACAGCGGTGGAAAGATCGCCGGCATATTGGTGACCATGCAGTTGGACGAACTCGGCATCGACTATATCCAGCGCCGCAACAACTACATCGGCGCCGTGACCCGCGCTGACATTGCGCGGGTGGCACGGCGCCTGCTCGATCCCGAGCGTCTCATCGTGGTCGTGGTGGGCGACCCGGCCGGACTTGAATCCTCCCCCTGATCGTGCCGCGATAGCGCAGACTGTGGCCCGCGAATCTGCTAGGCTGACGGCTTCGGTTTGAACGGCGCCAGTCCGCGCCGGTGGACCTTGCCCTAAGCTTCGCGGCCATGCGCTACGAGCACATCACCGACAGCTGCTTCTCCTCGAGCATCGGCGCGACCGGGCTTTCGCTCGCGACGTTCCAAGAGGCCCTGCGCGAGACCGGCCCGGCGCTGGATAGCCTGCGGCGGTGGCACACCGAGGGTGACAAGCCATTTTTGACGTTGCCGGAGAAGCGCGACGATCTGGCGTCGCTGCGGGCGCGCGCGGACGAGCTGCGCGGCCGCTTTACGCGATTGGTGGTGTTGGGCACGGGCGGCTCGAGCCTGGGCGGCCAAGCCCTGGTCGCGCTTGCGGCTGAGCGCGCGGCCCCGGCCCCGGCTATCGTCTTCCTGGACAACGTCGATCCGGTCAGCTTCGAGCGCGCGCTGGCGGCCGGCGATCTCGCCCGCACCGGCTTTTTGGTGATCTCCAAGTCGGGCTCGACGGCCGAGACCATGGCGCAGGTTCTGCTCGCGCTCGGCCGGGTCCGCGCCGCGCTCGGCGCGGACCAGGCGGCGGCGCAATTCCTCTGCGTGGCCGAACCCGGAGAAAGCCCGCTGCGGCGGCTCGCCGAGCGTCACGGCATGGCGATCCTCGATCACGATGCGCGGCTGGGCGGGCGCTTCTCGGTGCTTTCGCTGGTGGGGCTGTTGCCGGCGTTGGTGGCCGGGCTCGACGGCGAAGCGCTGCGCGCCGGGGCGGCGGAGGTGTTGCATGCCCTGCTCGCGGCGCGCCAACCGAGCAACGCCGCGCCGGCGGTCGGCGCCGCCCTCGGCGTCGGGCTCAGGCGCGAACAAGGCATGGCTACGACCGTGCTCATGCCCTATCTCGACCGGCTGCACGCCTTCGGCCTGTGGTTCAGTCAACTCTGGGCCGAAAGCCTGGGCAAGGACGGGCACGGCCCGACGCCGGCGCTGGCCCGGGGCGCGACCGACCAGCACAGCCAGCTGCAGCTCTATCTCGACGGGCCGCGGGACAAGATGTTCTCGCTGGTCATGCTGGACGGGCCGGTGGCGGCGCCGGCCATCGACGCGACCCTGGCGGAGGATGTCGACGCCGCCTACCTCGCCGGCAAAAGCCTGGCCGAGCTGATCGCGGCCGAGGCCCGCGCCACGGCGGCGACGCTGGCGGCGGCCGGGCGGCCGGTGCGATTGTTCACCATCCCCGTGCTGGACGAAGCCACGCTCGGCGCCCTCATGATGCATGCCATGTTGGAGACCGTGATCACCGCGCACGTCCTGGGTGTCGACGCTTTCGATCAGCCCGCGGTCGAGCGCGGCAAAGAGTTGACGCGACGCTACCTCGCCGAGGCCGACGCGCCATGAGCATCCGGCTTTTGCCCGAAGGCGTGATCAATCGCATCGCCGCCGGCGAAGTGGTCGAGCGGCCGGCGTCCGTGGTCAAGGAGCTGGTGGAAAACGCCATCGACGCGGGCGCGCGGCGCATCGACGTCACGGTCGCCGAGGGCGGCCGCGCGCTGATTCGCGTCGCCGACGATGGCTGCGGCATGGCGGGCGACGATCTGCCGCTTGCCATCGCCCGCCATGCCACCTCCAAGCTCACGGGCGATGACGACCTGCAAGCCATTACCACCCTCGGCTTCCGCGGCGAGGCGTTGCCTTCGATCGCGGCCGTGAGCCGGCTCGAGATCGTCAGCCGCCCCGCGCAGGCGGACGCCGCCTGGGCCCTAGCGGTGGCCGGCGGCGCGGTCCAGGCGCCGGTGCCGGCGGCGCATCCGCCCGGCACCCAAGTGACGGTGCGTGACCTCTTCTTCGCCACGCCGGCGCGGCTCAAGTTCCTCAAAGCGCCCCGCACCGAATCGCAGCACATCGCCGATACCGTCAACCGCCTGGCCATGGCGCGGCCCGAAATCGGCTTTAGCCTCACCGACGACGGCCGCGCGGTGCTGCGCGCCACGGCCGAGCGCGATCTGCTGGACGGTCGGCTGGACAGTCGTTTGCGGCGCCTCGCCGTCGTGATGGGCCGGGAGTTCGCCGAGAACGCCCTCCGCATCGAGGCCGAGCGCGACGGCGTCCGACTCGTGGGCTATGCCGGGCTGCCGACCCTCAACCGCGCCACCGGCCAACATCAATATCTCTTCGTCAACCGCCGGCCGGTGCGCGACAAGCTGCTGCACGGCGCGTTGCGCGCCGCCTACCAGGATTTTCTGGCGCGCGGCCGCTATCCCATGGCGGCGCTGTTTCTCGAGCTGGCGCCGGAGGCCGTGGACGTGAACGTGCACCCCAACAAGACGGAGGTACGCTTCCGCGCGGCCGGCGTGGTGCGCGGGCTCATCGTCGGGGCCCTGAAAAACGCCCTTGCCGCGGCCGGTCATCGGGCCTCCACCACGGTTTCGCAAGCCGCGCTCGGCGCCATGCGGCCGCTCGGCGGCGGCGCAGTGTCAAGTTTTCAATATCGCAGCCCGGGGCATCATAGCTCGGGGTCTGGGGCCGCGACTGGGCTGGCCGAGGCGGTGGGCCAATATCATGCCCCGCTGGCGGCGCCCTCGGCGCGGCTCGAGCCCGGCCCGCCGGGCGCTGCGGCGGCGGCCGACGTGGCGCTCAGCGACTATCCGCTCGGCGTCGCGCGCGGCCAATTGCACGAGACCTATGTCGTGGCGCAAACCGCCGACGGCATCGTCATCGTCGATCAGCACGCGGCGCACGAGCGCATTGTGTATGAGCGCATGAAAGCCGCGCTGGCGGCAGGCGGCGTGGCGCGGCAGATCCTCTTGATCCCCGACGTGGTCGAGCTCGACGAGGGCGCGGCCGAGCGGCTCGCGGCGCGCCGCGACGAGCTCGCCGAGCTCGGCCTGGTGATCGAGCCGTTCGGTCGCGGCGCGGTGGTGGTGCGCGAGATGCCGGCGCTCTTGGGCGATGGCGACGTGAAGGGGCTGGTTCGCGACCTCGCCGATGAGCTCAAGGCGTTCGACGAGTCGATCGCGCTGAAGGAACGGCTGGGCGAGGTTTGCGGCACCCTGGCCTGTCACGGCAGCGTGCGCGCCGGACGGCGGCTCAACGCGGACGAGATGAACGCGCTATTGCGGCAGATGGAAGCGACGCCCCACGCCGGCCAGTGCAATCACGGCCGTCCCACCTATGTCGAGCTCAAGCTCGCCGACATCGAAAAACTATTCGGCCGCCGTTAAATCCACCACCAAGACACGAAGGCACCAAGAAGGGTCACGGGCGCTTCGCGCCTTTTCGAGTCTTCTTGGTGTCTTGGTGGTTTTCCTTATTCCGGGGTCCATTTGAGAATGACGATGCGTGCGGCGCCGTAGCGGCGCGCCTCGATTTGGCTGAACCCGGGCGGCGGCTCGCAGCGGTCCTTGGCGCCGAGCTCCAGCACCACGATGGCGCCCGCCGCCAGCCAGCCGCCGCGCGCCAGCGACTCCAGGGCCGGGGCCGCGAGCCCGCTACCGTAGGGCGGATCGACAAAGGCATAGGCGCATGGCGTGCGCGCGAGCGGCAGCCGCGTCGCGTCGGCGGCCATCGTGGTGACCTGCTCGCCGGCCTCGAGCGCGCGGATGTTGGCCTCGAGCGCGGCCAGGGCGGCGCGCTCGCTCTCCACGGCGATCAGTTGCGCGGCGCCGCGCGACAGCGCCTCCAGGCCGAGCGCGCCGGTGCCGGCGAACAGATCCACCACGCTGGCGCCGCTCAGCGGCGGCGCGCCGAAATCGCGGTGGGCGAGCAGGTTGAAAATGCTTTCGCGCACGCGGTCCGCCGTCGGCCTGAGCGCGCGCCCCGGCGGGGCCCGGAGCCGCCGGCCGCGCCAGCTACCGCCGACGATGCGCATCGCGCCTGGCGTCCTCGGCGACGGGCCGCCCCAACTGCTCCTTCAAGACCTTGGGCGGCACCGGCGCGACCTCGCCGCGCTTCAGGCTGCCGAGCTGGAACGGCCCATAGGCGGTGCGGATCAAGCGGTTGACGGTCAGCC
>JAUVWK010000298.1 GCA_030604165.1 Alphaproteobacteria bacterium
GAGCGTGACCCTGCTCGCCACCGGCGTGGTGGCGTTGCGCGCCGCCGCCGGCTCCATGGACCCGGCCGGCATTATCCTGACCACGCTGTTCGCGACGATTTGCTCGACCACGGTCGCCATCGTTACCGCCAAGCTTTGCGCCCGCTATTTGCGCCGGCCACCACCGAGCGCGGCCCCGAGCGAAGCGGGCGACGAGCCGCCCGGTCCCGAGCCCACGCCCCCCGGTTCAACCGACGCGCCGACGGCCGAGGCGGCGGCGCTCGCGGCGGATCAAACGGCGCTCGCGGCGGAAGCCGCGCGTCCCTACCCCGTCTGGGTCTCGGGCCTGGTGCTGGCCGGCATCGTCGGCTTCATCCCGCTTACCATCGTCTACGGCAAGACCATCGCGCCCTGGATCATCCCCGGCCTGATGGTGCTGCTGCTCGGCTTCGGCGTGATCCGCCGCGTGCGGGTCTACGAGGCGTTCGTCGAGGGCGCGCGCGAGGGTTTTCGGGTGGCGCTGCGGATCATCCCCTATCTCGTCGCCATCCTGGTCGCGGTGGCGATGTTCCGCGCCAGCGGCGCGCTGGAGCTGCTCATCACCCCGCTGGGCCACGTGACCAGCCTGTTCGGGCTCCCGGCCGAGGCGCTCCCGATGGCGATCCTGCGGCCCCTCTCGGGCTCGGGCGCCTACGGCGTGCTGGCCTCCATCATTCAGGATCCGGCGATCGGCCCCGACAGCTACACCGGTTATCTGGTCAGCACCTTTCAGGGCTCCACCGAGACCACGTTTTACGTTCTCGCGGTCTATTTCGGCGCCGTCCAGGTGCGGCGCATTCGCCACGCGCTGGTGCCGGCGTTGAGCGCCGACATCGCCGGGGTGATCGCCGCCGTGGTTATCTGCTCGCTTTTGTTTGGCGCCTAGCGCCGCTGCGCCGCGGCCGACACCTTGGTCAGGATCAGCTCGGTGGCGCAAAACTTTTCGTCATTGACTTGACGAAGGATAATTTCGAGCGTCTCGTCCAACCATTCATACTGCTTCACCACGGCGCCCTCGATGGCGAACCTCTTGACCTCGGGCGCGGCCGTCATGCCTTGGCTCACGACATAATCGCGCGCCTCGCCGGTCAATGGCGTGCACGACATGATATCCCGCGTTCTGGCGTAATAGATCGTCATCGAGACCAATTCGTCGTCCGTGATGTTGAAGGTGAGGACACTTTTCCGGCCCAGAAATTTGAGCGATTTTTGATAGTCGGTGCGAGCGGCCGCGGGGTCGCGGCTGACCACGACAAGACCGGTCCGGAATACCGATTCCACCTGTTCGGTGGTCATCGACAGCCGTATCCCGCCGACAATGGGGCCGACCCCGGGCAGAGGCGCGGATTGGGAATGCAGCGCGACCGTCTCGGGGCGCGCCTCCGGCACCGGCGGCTCCGGTTCGGGCGAAGAGGTCGGCTCCGACTTGACTGTCGGTTTTGGCTTCGCCGTCGGAGCCGGTTTTGGCGCCAACAGACCGGCGATCTCGATGTGCCCCTTTTGCTTCGCGATATGCAAGGCGGTGACGCCCGAGGCGTTGGCGGCCTTCGTATCGGCACCGGCCGAGATGAGCGCCTCGGCCACCGCCGACTGGCCCGTGAGCGCGGCGGCCATGAGCGGCGTCGCGCCGCCCTCGCTGCGCGCATCGACGTCGGCGCCCGCGTCGATCAAGGTGGTCACGACATCCTCGTGGCCGGAGACGGCGGCGATCACGAGGGCGGTCCAGCCGCCGGCCCCGGTGTTCCATGCATTGACGTCCACGCCGGCCGCCAACAGGCGCTTGATCGCCGCGATATCGCCTAGCTGGGCGGCGGCGAAGAGCGCGCTGGACGTGGCCTCCAGCGCCGCCGGAAATTCCGTGGAGGCGACCGGCGCCGCGCCATTGGCATCGCTCGGTTGCCATTCGACGGCGAGCTGACGGGCCTTGGCCAGCTCCTCCTTGGACATCTCGTTGGCCAACGCGTCGCGTGCCGCGCGCGCCTCCGCATGGCCTTGCGCGGCCGCCAAGTTGTAATAGAGATGCGCCGCCACGAAATATTGCGGCACACCCAGCCCCTCGCGGTAGAGCGTGCCGAGCCGATGTTGCGCTTTCGCGTCGCCCTGCTCGGCCGCCGCCTTCCATTCGCGAAAAGCGGCGACCGGATCGCCCGCCTCATAGGCGCGCAGGCCGGCGTCGTAGTCGGCATGGGCGAAAAGCGGAACAAACAAAAGAAACAGCAGCAAAAGGACCGCAGCGCGCACGGGACCACTCCCTTTAAAGCCTCGTGTTCCGGGCATTTTTTCAATCGTAATAGGTTAGCACAAAGTTGGCGCAAGCATGAAGCGCCGCTGACAAGGCCGGCCCCATTCTACCTGGGGGGACCAGGCTCCAGACGTCGGCGTTTGGAATATCGTATTGGGAAATGGCTCTGTGGCTGGCTGAGCGCGAAGGCGCCGCTTTCCTTGAATTGTTACAAGAATAGATACAATAGTGCGCGAAAAGGGCGGCCTGGCGGCCCTAAACGCGTATGATGGCTTAGGGCCCGAGAGGCGAGGCCGCATAAGACCGTGGCGGCTTGAACACGGCGCGGACAGCACTGAAGGGGGGATCGGGCGGTCAGGGAGCGCCGCCCGTCTTTGGCCACACGATGACGCAGACTGGACCAGTGGAACAAGCTGGACCGGCGGCGGCGGTGTCTCCGGCGGTAAGCAGGCGCCGATGCGCGGCGGCCACGCTGCCCACCGTTTCGGTCGTGGTGCCGGCTTTCAACGAAGAGCAATTCCTGGCCCAGACGCTCAGCGCCATCCGCTCGGCCCTGGAAGCCAACGGTGCCGCCACGGCCGGTTACGAAATCATCGTCTGCGACAATAATTCCTCCGACCGCACCGCCGAAATCGCGCGCCAACACGGCGCTTTGGTCGTCTTCGAGCCGATCAACCAGATCGCGCGCGCGCGCACCGCGGGCGCCGCCGTCGCCAAGGGCGACTGGCTCTTGTTCGTGGACGCGGATTCCATGCCGGACGCGGCGCTGGTCGCTGAGACGCTGGCGACCATCGAGACGGGGCGCTTCGCGGGCGGCAGCGCCACCGTGCAATTTTGCGATAGCCCGCTTTGGTGGCGCGCCATATGGGCGTGCAAGAACCGGGTCGTCCGCGCAGCCAAGATCGCTTACGGCGCGTACATATTTTGTCGGCGCGACGCCTTCGAGGCGGTCGGCGGCTTCAGCACCAAGCTGTATGCGGTCGAAGACGTGGATTTTGCCGCCCGCCTCAAGCGCTACGCCCGCACGCACCACCTCGAGTACGCCGTGCTACACGAAAATCCGATCGTCACGTCGGCGCGCAAGGCCAGTCAGCCTTTCGGCAGACTGCTCCGCACGACGGTATGGATCGCGCTCACGCCCTATTCTGGCGTGCACGTGCGCTCTCGTTTCGGCGTGTGGTACGACATTCGCCGCTAGCGACATGCGCGCGGCGTGGGTGGCGCTAGTACCAAGGGGCGGTAATAATGACTCATAGGGACGGTTTGCCAGGGTTTTCGGCTAGGAGCGTGCGGTGTGGCGATGCAGCGTATCGCGAGCCGTGCGCGACGCCGTCCGAAAGCCTTGGCAAGCCGCCGTTCCGGTCGCCCATGCGACCCGTCGGCGGGCGTCGGCAGGCCTTGACGATGTCCCGACATCGCCTGCGGCCTGCCTCCTACCCGACGGGCCGCCTGGACGATCCCTATGGGTCATTATTACCGCTCCTTGGTACTAGCCACCGTGGCTCTCCTGCTCGCGGCCTGCTCGCCGCCTCGTGCCTTCGAGGCGGCTCGCGTGCTGGCCGATATCGCGGCGGGAAGCGGGCCAAGCGCGCTCAAGCGAGCCACCGCCGCGCCCCAACGCCTGCCGGTGACCTACCGGATCGCCGGACGGGACCATAACGGCGACCTGTACCGGCCGGCCGAGGGCGCGGACGCGGCCCTGGTGCTGGTGCCGGGCGTGACGCCGACGGGCAAGGACGATCCGCGTCTCGTGGCCTTTGCCGAGACTCTCGCGCGGGCCCGTTTTCTCGTGCTCGTACCGGAGATCGAGGCGATGCGAGCCTACAAGGTGGGCCCCGAAGACGCCCGGGACATCGCCGACGCGGTACGGTATCTGGCCGGGCGCGTGCCCGCGGCCGAGGGCGCCGCGGCCGAGGGTGGCGCGGTCGGTCTCATCGCCATTTCCTACGCCGCCGGCCCGGCGCTCCTGGCCGCGCTCGAGCCGGACACCGGTGCCCTGGTTCGTTTTGTCGGCACCATCGGCGGCTACTACGATATCGAGGCCGTGGTGACGTTCTTCACCACCGGCCGCTACCGCGCGGCGCCCGATGCCCCTTGGGAACATCGCGAACCCAACGCCTACGGC
>JAUVWK010000233.1 GCA_030604165.1 Alphaproteobacteria bacterium
CCGGGTTCTCGACCGGGTTCTCGACCGGGCCCCCCTCTTGGGCCGCAACCGCCGCCGCGGGCGCGGCCATATCGCGCGGCACGACACAGATTAAGCCGCCGCGCGCCCCGTCCTTGCCCGGCCGATCGAAGCTTCGGGGCCCGACCAGCGCGCCGAAGGGCGCGCCGTCAGGCCCGCTCAGCGTGATTTCGGCCACGGTAGCGTCCGGTGCGGCGTCGGGCGTGGCGTCGGGCGCGACTGCCGACGTGGCGGCCCGATCGAACCGCGCGCTGGGCAGCGCGGCGCCAGGGGCCAAGAAATCGCCGAGCCGCGCGTCGCCCAGCAAGACCTCGCGGCTGCGGCCGAGGGCCTCGGCGAAGGCGGTGTTGGCGTAAACGATACGGTTCTCGGCGTCAGTCGCGCACAGCCCGATCGGCGCCCGCTCCAGGGTGGCGATGAACCAATCGGTCCGATCGCGCGCGGCGTCCTCGGCGCGATGCCGCTCGGTGACGTCGGCGACCCGCCAGGCGATCAGCCCGCGGTCGCCAGCCACCGGCTCGACGCTGAAATTCAACCAGCGGGCCCGGGCTGGATCCTCGCCCTGCATCAGGTCTTCGGAGCCGCTCGCGCCCTCGGCAAGCGCCCGGCGGAGGCGCGCGACCGCCTCGGCGCCGGTGCCCTCGGCCGTCGACCCGGTCGCGAACAGGCTCTCGGGCGCCGGCGCGGGCGCCCCGGGCGCCGCGCCGGTCAGCCGGGTATAGGCGGCATTGACAAAGGCGACCGCGCCATCGGGGCCGGCCACATACCAACCCTCGGAGCTGGCCCCCAAGGCGTAGTGTGCTGTCAGAGCGCGATGCGCGATCACGGATACCGCCGGCGGCGTCCGGCCGGCACGCATCAAGGCGAGGAGGCCGAGGCCCGCGGCCACGGCCAGCGACGCCAGCCCAGGCCACAAGGCGGCCGCCGCGCCGGGCAGCAGCGCGCCCAAGACGACGCCGGCGCAGCCGAGGGCCGCGCAGACGGCGAGCGCCCACGGCGGCGGCTCCCACCGGACCGGACCGGCGCCCCGCTCGCGTCTCGCGGGCCCCGCCGCAGCATCGATCACTGGATTGGCGCGTGCCATCGCAGTCTCCAGGTGCCTGACGTCTCCCGAGCGGCCATCACCTGGGGGCACGGCCTTTATTTTTCGCGCCACAATATGCGCATTAGCGCGCCGACGTGCCAGCCTTATTTTTGCCCATTTTCCCATTCAGGCGCCAGACGTACTTGATCACCTCGGCCACGGCCTTGTAATGCTCGACCGGGATCTCCCGATCGATCTCGACCGCGGCGTAAAGGGCGCGGGCCAGAGGCGGATTCTGAACGATCGGGACCGCGTGCTCCTCGGCCACCTGGCGCATCCGCAGAGCGATCAGGTCGGCGCCCTTGGCGACCACCCGGGGCGCCTCCATGGTCTCGGTGTCGTAGCGCAACGCGACCGAGAAATGGGTCGGGTTGGTGACCACCACATCGGCGTCGGGCACCGCCGCGATCATGCGCTGGCGCGCGCGTTCCGTGCGGATCTGACGAATTCTCGCCCGCACGAGCGGGTCGCCCTCGGTCTGTTTGTGCTCGTCCTTGATGTCCTGCATGCTCATCTTCATCTGCTTGGTGAATTCGTATTTCTGGTACAGGAAATCGGCGCCGGCGATGACCGCCATGACGGCGCAGACAGCGATCAGCAGGCGCCCCACCATGCTGTGCAATTGGGCCAGGAATTGCGGCAGGGACATGGTCACGACCTGCTCCAGGCCGTCGGTCTCGTCGATGATGATGCTGGCGGAGACGGCGCCGACGATCGCGATCTTGGCCAGGCCCTTGACGAACTCGACCACGGTGCGCATCGAAAACATCCGCTTCAAGCCCTTGAGCGGCGATATCTTCTCCAGCTCCGGCTTCATCGAATGGGCAGAAATGTTGAACCCGCGCTGCGCGAATCCGGTGGCCAGCGCCGCGATCACAAAGATGACGAACATCGGCACCACCAAGTTGAACAGCGCGCCGACCAGCGAGCCGATGCCGCTGACCATGTCCTCTAGGCCGGCCGCCATCAAATGCGGCGCGGCCAGATAGGGCCTCGCCAAGCGCACGATCCCGCCCATCAAAGCCGGCGCCAGCCCGACGACCATGATCGCGCCCGCCGTCAGCATGAACAGGTGATTGACTTCGCGTGAGGTCGCGCCCTGGCCCTTCTTGCTGGCGTCCAGCAGCTTCTTTGGCGTCGGTTGTTCTGTCTTTTGCGCTTGATCTTGGTCGCCCGCCATCGCCTACCCTCCGCCCAGGAACAGGGTGAAGGGTTCCGCGAAGCGCTCCAGATAATAATTCATGGCGGCGGCCAGGATGAAGGCGAAGACCGAAAAGCCGAGGAGGATCTGGAGCGGCATGCCGATGAAGTAGACATGCATTTGCGGCATCAGGCGGGCCAGCAGCCCGAGGCCGACCTGGAACATCAGCGCCACCATCATGAGCGGCGCCGCGATCTGCAGCGCCACGGCGAAGCCGTTGGCGACGAGGCGGGTGGCGAGCTCGGCGAAATCGTCTACCGGCGGCGCCGTGCCGGGCGGGAACATCGTGTAGCTCTGGACCAGGCCGCGTAGCATGAGGTGGTGCAGATTGGTGACGAAGATCAGCACCACGCCGAGAATGCCGAGAAAATTACCGGTCACCGAGCCCGGGGTGCCCTGGCTCGGGTCGAACATTTGCGCGGCGGCCAGATTGGTCGCGTGGGCGATCAACAAACCCGCGGTATGCAGCAGGCCGATCATGATGCGCCCGACCGCGCCGAAGAATAGGCCGATGACGATCTCGCCGAGCACCAACAGAAACAGGCGCAGCACGTGCTCGGGCAATTCAGGCATGCCGTCGCGCACCAACGGATGCACCACGAGCGTGAGCGCGAGCGCGAACAGCAAGCGAATGCGAGGCGAGACGTAGGTCTCGCCAAAGCCCGGGAGCAGCATGAGGCCGGCGCCGACGCGGGCGAAGATGAGAAAAAACGCGAACGCTTCGCCTTGCAGAAACTGCGCCAGCATGGGCCGCTATCCGCCGCTGGCGATCCGGTCGAACATCCCCCGTCCGTAGTCCAGCAAGGTGGACACCATGAAGGGCAGGAAGATCAGCAGCGACAAGACGATCGTGATGATCTTCGGCACGAAGGTCAGGGTCATCTCCTGAATCTGGGTGAGCGCCTGAAACAGGGCGATGGTCAAGCCGACCGCGAGGGCCACGAACATGATCGGCGAGCCCACCTTGAGCAGCGTAAAGATCGCGCTACGCCCGATATCCAGAACTTCGACCGAGTTCATGGCGGCGTCAGATCGGCATGCGGAGGATGTCTTGGTAGGCCTGAACCACGCGGTCACGCACCGCAACGACGGTCTGCATGGTGATCTCGGCGCTGGTCACCGCGGTGACCACCTGACCCAAATCCCCGGGATTGACCAACGCCTGCATGGAGACGGCTTCGCCGCGTTGCGCGGTCTCGACCGAGCTCTTGAGCGCGGAATTCAGGACGTTCGAAAAACTGGCCTGCGTGCTGGCCTCGGCGCCGCTCGCCGCAGCGCCTTTCGCGGCCGCGCCACCCTTAAGCTGCTGCGCGGCATAGGCGGCAGCGGCATTCACTATTTTCACATCCATGTCGTCTTATCCCCAACGTGCTTGGCTCTAGTCCGATTATTCGACCAGCCCCCGCCGGCCAGCATTCAAGGGCGAGACGCCCGCTTGCTTACTGCAGCAAGTCGGCGGTGCGCCTTAACATGTCTTTGGCGATGGTAATGATGCTCAGGTTCGCTTCGTAGCTGCGCTGAGCTTCGCGCATATCGACCATCTCGATCAGCGCGTTGACGTTCGGCGTCTGCACGTAGCCGGTCTTGTCCGCCGCCGGGTGGCCCGGATCGTACTTGCGTCCGAAGGCGCTCATGTCCTGCCTGACCCGATCGATCTGAATCAGCCGCAGCCCGAGCGCCCGATCGAGCGCCGTGCGGAAGGTAACGACCTTGCGCCGATAGGGCTGGCCGCCCGGCGTCGACGCGGTGGAGCCGGAGTTGGCCAGGTTTTCCGCGATCACCCGCATACGCTCGCCTTGGACGCGCATGCCGGCGGCTGAAACCTGCAGTATCTTGCTCAGATCCATGCTGCTGTCGCCGGCTCAATATCCGCCCACGATCAACGACCGCCGCCGGAGAGCACCGAGCGGATGATCGCGACGTGCTTGCGATAGAGGTTCGTCGTGACTTGATATTCCATGGCGGTGTTGGCCACCTTCATGAGTTGGTCTTCGAGCACCACCGAATTGCCCGACAGAGCGGATTGGTAGGAGCCCGACCGGGTGGTCTGCGCGAAACTACTTTGGCCGGCCTTGCGCTGGATATGCCCGGCGTTGGTGGCGCGCACCGACAGGCGATCGTTCTTGCCGCGTATCACGCTTTGGAAGTCGAGCGGCTTGAGATCGCTCGGCCGATAGCCAGGCGTATCGGCATTGGCCACATTGGTGGCCAAGACCTGTTGCCGCTGTGACAGCCAATTCATGCGCTGCCCCATCAGGCGGAATAGCGCAAACTTATTGAGATCCATACTCGCCCAACGCACTTCCCGTCGCCGCGGGGACTCCAGTGATCCTGTGGCCCCACCACCGGCGCCGCGGACCCCCGCCATATCGGATCGGAGTCTGCGGTTTTGGACTTAATAATCGGTAAAAGAGATACGCTGGAGCGCGCTCGGCAGGCGCCGGCCGGCGCGGCCTAAAACCCGGTTGGGCCCGGCTGGGTAAGCACCCGTTAACCCTGAGGCCGGCGGCGCAGGAAAATAAACGGAGTTACGCCCACCGGTTGCGCAAACCGTGGCGTCGCCACAGTAATTTTTATGAGCCTTACGCGCAGAGGGTGTTTGCAACCCTATCCAGTGTGCTACGCTGGCGGTTCATCGATTGGCGGCCAGGCGAGTTATGGTGCGGCCATGACGTGCAGGGCTAGGAAGTTTCTGAATGGCACCCCGCCAAATGCACGCGAAATCGCGGCCAGGCGGGGGCAACGGACAAGGGAGGCCTGCGATGATTCCGATC
>JAUVWK010000529.1 GCA_030604165.1 Alphaproteobacteria bacterium
CGAAATCCTTGCCCTTGCGCGCCGCGGCGCGCGCCGCGATGCGCGCCTCGATCTCGTCTTCGCCGAGCGCCGTCTCGGCCGGCGTGGCCTGGAACCAAGCCTCGACGTCGTGCGTCAACAGGCCCAGAAACTGGCCCGAGGCCAGTAACGACGCCTTGAGCCTGGCCCGCTCCGTGGCCCCTTCCGCCTTATTCAGCCCGACCGCCAGCATGTGCAACGCGGAGAGCGCCATCGGCGTATTGAGATCGTCGTCAAGTGCCGCGATCACAGCAGTGTGTATGTCGCCCGGGCCCGGTGTGGCGTCTACATCGGCCGCGTTGCGCAGCGCCGTATAAAGCCGGTCGAGATTGCTGCGGGCCTGGCGCAAGGCATCCTCGGACCAATCCATCGGATGGCGATAATGGCTGCTCAGCATCAAGAGCCGGATGACCTCTCCCGGCGGGCGCGCCAGCGCTACGCGGATGTGCTCCAGCGCGTCGCGGATGGTGATGAAGTTGCCGAGCGATTTCGACATCTTCTCGCCAGCCACCGAGAGAAAGCCGTTGTGCATCCAATAGCGCACGAATTTCGAGCCTGCGTCGGCGCACTCGGCCTGGGCGATCTCGTTTTCGTGGTGCGGAAAGATCAGGTCGGCGCCGCCGCCGTGGATGTCGATGGTCGTGCCCAGATGCTTGCGGCTCATGGCCGAGCATTCGAGGTGCCAGCCGGGCCGGCCCCGGCCCCAGGGGCTGTCCCAGCCGGGCAGCTCGTCGGAAGAGGGTTTCCACAACACGAAATCGGCGGGGTCGCGCTTATAGGGCGCCACCTCGACGCGGGCGCCGGCGATCATGTCGTCGCGGTCGCGCCGCGAAAGCTGGCCGTAATGCGGGTCGGAGGGCACGTGGAAGAGCACGTGCCCCTCGGCCTCGTAGGCGTGGCCGTTGGCGACCAGGGCCTCGATCATCTCGATCATCTCGGCGATATGCTCGGTCGCGCGCGGCTCCACGTCGGGCGGCAGCGCGTTGAGCTCGGCGATATCGGCGTGGAACGCGGCGGTAGTGCGCGCCGTGATCGCCGCGATCGGCTCGCCGCTCGCCTTGGCGGCGGCGTTGATCTTGTCGTCGACGTCGGTGATGTTGCGCACGTAGGTGACCGCGCCGTCGCCATAATGGCGCCTGAGCACGCGGTAAAGCACGTCGAAGACGAGCACCGGCCGGGCGTTGCCGATATGCGCCAGGTCGTAGACCGTCGGCCCGCAGACATACATGCCGACATGGCGCGCATCGAGCGGCTCGAACGGCTGCTTGCGCCGCGTCAAGGTGTTGTAAAGGACGAGTCCCACAGGCCAGCCGCCCCCTGGTATCAGGCCGCCGTGCCTTGCAAGCGCGCAAGCGCCCGCCGGCGGCCGAGGACGGGTAACAGATTCCGTAGCGGCGGTCCATGGTCGCGGCCGGTGAGCGCCAGGCGAAGCGGCATGAACAAAGCCTTGCCCTTGCGCCCGGTGGCCTGCTTGACCGCCGCCGTCCAGGCCTCCCAGGTGGTCTCGTCCCAGGGCTCCGCCGGCAGCAGTCCGGCGGCTTGGGCGAGATAGTCGGGAGCCTCGATCGTGGGCGTCAGCGGCTCGCGGCAGATGCGCCACCACTCGCGGGCGTCCGCGAGACGGGTCAGATTGGGCCGCACCGTGTCCCAAAAGGCCGCGTCGACCGCGTCGAGCCCGAGCCGCTCGCGCACCAGCGCGAACGGCATGGCGCGCACCAGCGCCGCGTTGAGACGCTCCAGCTCCTTGGGGTCGAAACGCGGCGGGTTGCGGCTAAAGCGCCCCAGATCGAAGCTCGCGCCGAGCTCGGCCATGGTTGCGTGCGCCTCGATGGCGTCCATGCTGCCGAGCGTGGCGAGCAGGCTATTGACCGCCATCGGCTCGATACCGTCGTCGCGCAGGGCGCCGAGGCCGAGCTCGCCGAGACGCTTCGACAACCCCTTGCCCGCCGCGTCGCCGAGCAACGGCAGATGGGCGAAGGCGAGCTCGCCCGGGTCCTTGCCGAGCGCCGCGAAGATCTGCAGTTGCACGGCGCTGTTGGTGACGTGGTCTTCGCCGCGCACCACGTCGCTCACGCCGAGCGCGATATCGTCCACCACCGACGGCAAGGTGTAGAGAAACGTGCCGTCGGCGCGGATCAGCACCGGGTCGCTCAAATTGCCGCCCTGGAACGTCACCGGGCCGCGCACCCGGTCGTGCCAGGCGATCGGCACGCTTTGCAGCAGAAAGCGCCAATGCGGGGTGCGCCCCGCGGCCTCGAGCCGGCGCCGCTCGTCGGCCCCGAGCGCCCGGGCCGCGCGGTCGTAAACCGGCGGCCGGCCACGCGCGAGCTGGCGTTTGCGCTTCGCCGCCAACTCGTCGGGCGTCTCATAGCAGGGATAGAGCCGGTCGGCCTCGCGCAGACGCTGTGCCGCCGCCTCGTACAGGCCGAGGCGCTCCGATTGGCGAGCCCGCTCGTCCCAATCGAGGCCGAGCCAGCGCAAGTCGCGCTCGATGGCCTCCTCATAGGCCGCTCGCGAGCGCTCCGGGTCGGTGTCGTCGATCCGCAGGATGAA
>JAUVWK010000526.1 GCA_030604165.1 Alphaproteobacteria bacterium
CAGCCCCTGATCTCGGCATAGCGCTGGTACATGCGCAACAGATCGGCGGCAAAGAGCGCCGCTTCGTCGCCGCCGGTCCCGGCGCGAACTTCCAGGTTTTGCTTTTGCCCAAGGACGAGGCCGACGACAGGAATGCGATCCTGGAAGTTCGCGCCGGGACCGGCGGCGACGAAGCGGCGCTCTTTGCCGCCGATCTGTTGCGCATGTACCAGCGCTATGCCGAGATCAGGGGCTGGCGCTTCGAATTGATGTCGATGTCCGAGACCGGACTTGGCGGGATCAAGGAGGCGATCGCCTCGCTCAGCGGGCGCGGCGCCTATGCGCGCCTGAAATTCGAATCCGGGGTCCATCGGGTGCAACGAGTGCCCGAAACCGAGGCGAGCGGCCGTATTCATACCTCGGCCGCGACCGTCGCCGTGTTGCCCGAAGCCGAGGAGGTCGACGTCGTCATCGGCGAGAAAGATCTGCGCGTGGATGTCTATCGCGCCAGCGGCCCGGGTGGCCAGAGTGTGAACACCACCGACAGCGCGGTGCGTATTACCCATTTGCCGACCGGCATCGTGGTCACTCAGCAGGACGAAAAATCGCAGCACAAGAATAAGGCCAAGGCGCTGAAGGTGCTGCGCGCGCGCCTCTATGAGCACGAACGTCGGGAGCAGGATGCGGCGCGCGCGGCGACGCGGCGTGGCCAGATCGGCTCGGGCGACCGCTCCGAACGCATCCGCACCTACAACTTTCCCCAGGGCCGCGTGACCGACCACCGCATCAATCTGACGCTCCACAAGCTGGAGCGGATCTTAAGCGGCGAAGCCCTGGACGAGTTGGTCGAGGCGCTGATCGTGGAGGACCAGGCGAGGCGCCTGGCGGCGGCGGTGTGACCGAGCCGCCCCTCACCGAGGCCCTCGTCACCGAGCCCCCCCGCACCGTCGCGCAGGTTATCGAGCACGGTGCGGCGGCGTTGGCCCGGGCCGGCGTCGACCAGCCCCGGCGCGAGGCGCGGCTGCTGCTCGGCCACGCCCTTGGCCTCTCCGCCGGCGCCGTCTTCGGCCAGCCCGAGCGGCCCTTGAGCGGGCCCGAGGGGCGTCGGCTCGAGAGTTTGCTGCGCCGTCGTGGCGCGCGCGAACCCATGGCCTACCTCCTCGGCAAGCGCGAGTTCTGGAGCCTATCCTTCGAAGTGACGCCCGCCACGTTGATCCCGCGGCCCGAGAGCGAGACCCTGGTCGAGGCCGCGCTGGCTTTCGCCCGCGACCGCGACTCGAGCCTCCGGGTGCTCGACCTCGGCACCGGCACCGGTTGCCTGCTGCTCGCGCTCTTGAGCGAACTCGCCGGGGCCACCGGCCTCGGCGTGGACAGCTCCGCCGCGGCGCTTGCCGTGGCCCGGCGCAACGCCGCGCGGCTCGGGCTCGCGGCGCGCGCGGGCTTCGTGGCCGGCCATTGGGGCGAGGCGCTCGCCGGCGGGTTCGACATCGTGCTGTGCAATCCGCCCTATGTCGCCGACGGCGAGATGGCGCGACTCGCGCCCGAAATTACTCGCTTCGAACCGGCCGCCGCGCTCTTTGCTGGCGCTGACGGCGGGCGCTGCTACCGGGCGCTGGCGCCCGACCTTGCCCGCCTGCTCGCCGCCGACGGCGCGGCCTTTGTCGAGTTGGCGGCCGGCGCGCGGCAGCGCGTGGCGACGATTTTCGAGGCCCAAGGCCTGGTCGGCGCGGCTTGGCACCGCGATCTTGGCGGGATCGAGCGCTGCGCCGTTTTCGTGCCTTGCCCCGCTTCGAATCGTGCGGCGGCGCGGGTTTCTTGAACGATCCCCAACGTAGTTCGAGGCGGGGAAAAAAAGGGTTGCAAACTGTGTAATCCCGGCTAGGGTCTAGTGGGCACTGGCGGACGCGACAGCACAATCGGCTCCCGCCTTTGGCTCTATTCAGCAACAGACGCTGACAATCAACCCCATCGTTTCGGGACCGGCAACTTGCGTGTCGGAAGCGGCTGCTTGGCAGTCGGCTCACCCCGATGGAGCGAGAAAGCAGGATGAAGCAAATCTCAAACCCGAAGCGGGTGCGGAATCATCGCGGCAATGGCAGGCGCCCGAACCATCATGGGCACGGGCACGGGCACGGGCGCGGCTCTACCTTCGAAAGCAGCGGGCCGGAGGGCAAGATCAGGGGCACCGCTCAACAAGTCATCGAGCGGTATCAGGCCTTGGGGCGCGACGCCATGACCGCGGGCGACCGGATTGGCGCCGAGAATTTCTTCCAGCATGCCGAGCATTATTATCGCGTATCTTCCGCCAACGGAGCGGGCCACAGAAGTGGCCGCGAGAGGCCGCCGGAGCCGGCCGTGGCGGATTCGAGCGGTGACGCCGCGACCAAGTCCAATGGCGCGGGGGCCGTCACCGACAGCGAGCAGGCGCAAGCCTAGCCTTTCAAGTTCGAACGGAACCAGCCCACTCCCCCCGCCTAGAGTAGTTCCGCGGCGCGTGGCCCTGCGGCTGCTGGGCGGCCTCCCGGGTCGGCCTCCCGGGTCGGCCTCGATCGGCCTCGGGTGGGGCTTTGGACGGCCGCTGTCAAGGCTTGTGCGCCG
>JAUVWK010000175.1 GCA_030604165.1 Alphaproteobacteria bacterium
AGCTTGCCAATTATTGTCTTCGGCAACTCGTCGCGAAATTCGATAGCGGCGGGAATCTCCAACTTCGATAGCTTCGGGCGCAAGAACGTCATGAGTTCGATAGCCGTTGCGTCTTGTCCATCCTTGAGGTGCACGTAAGCCTTTGGGGCTTCTCCTCGATATTCATCGGGAACGCCAACCACGCAGCATTCCGCTACCGCTGGATGCTCGTAGAGAGCATCCTCGATCCGCCGCGGATAGACCTTGAAGCCCGCGGCGTTGATCATGTCCTTGATGCGGTCAACGATGAAGATGAAGCCCTCGTCGTCCATGTAACCGACGTCGCCGCTACGGAAAAAACGACCGACGAAGGCCGATTCGGTCTCTTCAGGCTTTTTCCAATATCCGGTCATCACCTGTGGCCCGGCGATGCAGATCTCGCCTGGCTCGCCGTGCGCGACCTCTTCAGTGGGATCATCAAGCGAGCGGATGCTGATCTCGGTGCCGGGAAGCGGCAATCCGATGGAGCCCTCCCGTGTGTCATCGAGCGGGTTACATGTGGCGACCGGTGAGGTTTCGCTCAAGCCGTAGCCTTCGACCAAGTTGCAGGTCGCTAGTTGCTCGAAACCGCGCTTAACCTCGCTGGGGAGTGCCGCGCCGCCGGAGATGCAGAACTCCAGCGACGAAAGGTCGAACTTCTTGATCGAGTGATGACGCAACATGGCGTTGAACAGGGTCGGTACGCCGGGCATCACCGTGGGCTTCTCCGTACTGATCAGCCTCAAAGTCTCGATCAGCTCGAACTTCGGCACCAAGACAATCTCCATGCCGCTAGCGACACCGAAATTCATCACCGTAGTCATGGCGAAGACATGGAACAGCGGCAGCACGCCGAGCACGCGATCGACCACCTGGTCCGACCGTTTGCCCCAAAGCTTCACCTGCGCCACGTTGATCGAGATATTGGCGTGGGTGAGCATCGCGCCTTTGGGGATGCCGGTGGTGCCGCCGGTATATTGCAGCACCGCGATCGAATCTGGCGTGATGACGGGCGCCTCGTAGCGGCCGTCATTGGCGAGGAGATCCGCCTCGCGCACGATCTGAGGGCGGAAGCGCGAGGCGCTGACTTTGGCGATCTTCGTGCGCCGGGTCAGCTTCAGGCCGATCGACTTGAGGGCGGGGAGCAGCGCGGAGAACTTCGCCACCACGACCTTTTGGATGGCGCCGCGCGCCAGCATGGCTTCGACCTTCTCGAACAGGATTGCCAAATCGAGCGTAACCATGATCTTGCTGTCGCTGTCGCGGATCTGGAATTCGACCTCGTCCAAGCTGTAGAGCGGGTTGAAATTGACGACCGTGCCACCCGCCTTGAGCACGGCGAAATAGAAGATCACAAAGGTCGGCGAGTTGGGCAGCAGCAGCCCCACCTTAACCCCTTCACCCACGCCGAGCGCCCGCAGGCCCTTGGCTGCTCGGTCGGACAGTGCGCCGATCTCCGCATAGCTCAGGCGCTTGCCCAGGAAGTAGGTGCAGGTTCGGTCGCCGTAGGCGGCGACGGCCCTGTCGAGCAGGGTGTGGACGAGCGTGGGGGTAAAGCCCTGATCCCAAGGAACTCCGGAGGGATAGGCTTTCAGCCAGGGACGGCTTCCTGCCCCTGGATGGCGGTCTGTGGATGCCCGATTCGCGGCTTTGGCCATCGATTTTCGGTTTTTCCTTGTTTTGGTGTTGGTTAACCGGGGCTGGGCCCGTCCATGAGGGCAATTGGCCGCAAGCGCTTTCGCCTAATAATATTGTAGCACTTCGATGACAAATAGGGTGGGCACCGGGGCGCCGCCGCCATGGAATATGCTGAAACCAAGGCACCGCCAGGCGCAAAAACGCCAAGTTTGTTAGCGATTAGGACTTATAGTAATGGCAACATCAGTAAGCTGGGCACGGGTAGACTTGACCTGTTTTTAAGTCTATTCCAAATCCTGACTTGCCCTAGGATAATATAGGTTTTAGCCAGGGACCATTAGCCACGGACCCCTTAACGGGGCAGGGAGAGTTGATATGGACGAGGTGGCCACCAAGATCATCGAGATTCTGCGTAAGAACATGAAGGATCCATCCAAGACCGTTACGCTCGAAACCCCTCTCAGCGACCTCGAGATCGAGTCGCTCGATCTGGCGGTGATCGTGTTTGATATTGAGGATACCTTTGGTATTGAAATTCCCTATAATGCCAACGAAGAAGTTGAAGCGTTCGCGACGGTCGGCTCGGTGGTCGATCGCGTGAAGGGAATCATCTCAGAGTCGAAGGCCTCGGGCGCAGCAGCTTAAACCAGCCAGTCCGCTCGGGTCCTTCCCGGGATGTCGACCAGCGCTTGGAGTTTCAACTTAGCACTACATGACACACTCTAACGGACGCCGCCGCGTCGTGGTCACTGGCCAGGGCGTGGTCACGCCTTTGGGTACGGGCGTGGACAAATTCTGGGCTGGGATGAAGAGAAGCGCTTGCGGGATTCGCGAGGTCCAGAGCTTCGACACGAACGACCTGTACATCACGATCGCTGGCGAAGTGCCGGACTTCAATCCCAGGGAGCGCTTGCAGAGCAAGCAGCTGCTCCTGGCCGACAAATATTCCCAATATGCTGGCTGCGCCGCGCAGGAAGCCGTGGCCCAGTCGAAGCTGGAGCTGCCGCTGGAAGGTGACGAAGGTTATCGCGCCGCCTGTATAATTGGCTCGGGCGTCGGCGGCCTCACCACACTCGAGTTCTCCTACAAGATGCTCTTCAAGGAGAACAAGCGAGCGACCCATCCTCTGACGCTGCTCAAGTCCATCGGTTCGTCCGCCTCGGCTCATGTGAGCATCGAGTACGGCATCAAAGGTCCGACCTTCGGCGTAGTCAGCGCCTGCTCGACGGCGACCCACTCCATCGGTCTCGTTTACCGCATGATCCGCGAAGGCCTCATCGACATGGGCATCGGTGGCGCGGCGGAAGCCTCGCTGAACTGGGGCGCCACGCGCGCGTGGCAGGCCATGCGCGTTTTGAGCCCCGACGGGTTGTGGCCTTTCTCCAAGAATCGCAATGGCACCGTGTTGGCCGAAGGCGCCGGCATACTGGTGCTCGAGGAATATGAGCGCGCCAAGGCGCGAGGCGCGCCGATCCTGGCCGAGCTCCGGGGCTACGGCATGACGGCGGACGCCGCCGACATGGTCAACCCGTCCATCGATGGCGCGTCGACTGCGATGCAGCAGGCGTTAGACGACGCTGAGCTCGCCCCGTCCGACATTGATTACGTGAACGCCCACGGCACGGCGACGGCGGTTAACGACGTCAACGAGACCCGCGCCATCAAGCATGTGTTCGGCAGCGCCGCCAACAAACTCTCCATCTCGTCGACCAAGTCGATGCACGGCCACTGCCTCGGCGCCGGTGGCGGCATCGAAGCGGTCGCCGCGATCAAGGCGATCGAGGAGAACTACGTGCCGCCGACTGTGGGGCTCGATGAGCCCGATCCGGAGTGCGATCTGGACTACACGCCGAATGTAGGCAAGGAGCGCAAGATCAATTACGCGATGTCGAACAGCTTCGCTTTCGGCGGCCTCAACGCGGTCCTCGTCTTTGGCCCGCCACCGGCTTAGTCGCCCTCGGCCGAATTGCCCAACCAAGTCAGCGATCGTTTGAGATACGCGTGCCTACCTGCACGCTGCTATTCGCCGTAGGCAATGCTCGCAATCCCACCCCAGCACCTTGGCGCGCGGTGCCTGGTCGGGGCGCCATTGGCGCGGGGCACCAGGATTGCGGGCGTCGCGTGAAAGCGATTTCGCAAGCGCTCGCGATGGCCGAGATAATGCAGCTTGACGGCCTCCTTGCATCCCTTGGGGCGTCGCTAGCCTCAGGCGCCCGCGGGTGGGCGATCCAAGCCCTTAGGCGACAGTGTGAACACCTCGCAGCCCTTCTCGGTGACGCCAACCGTGTGCTCGAACTGCGCCGACAGCGAGCGGTCGCGCGTGACAGCGGTCCAGCCGTCGGACAGGATCTTCACATGCGGCTTGCCGAGATTGATCATCGGCTCGATGGTGAACAGCATACCGGGCTTGAGCGGTAGCCCTTCGCCGGGCTCGCCGTAATGCAGAATGTTTGGCCGGTCATGGAACACGCGCCCCAACCCATGGCCGCAGAAGTCGCGCACCACGCTGCAGCGTTCGCTTTCCGCGTAGGTCTGGATCGCATGGCCGATATCGCCTGTGGTCGCGCCCGGATGGACCGCCGCGACGCCACGCATTAGGGCGTTATAGGTGACGTCGAGCAGGCGCTCGGCGGCGCGGGAGATCTTGCCCACAGGATACATCCGGCTCGAATCGCCGTGCCAGCCATCGACGATAAGGGTCACGTCGATATTGAGGATGTCGCCCTCACGGAGCGTCCGCGTGCCCGGGATGCCGTGGCACACCACGTGGTTCAGCGAGGTGCAGACGGACTTGGGAAAGCCGCGATAGTTCAGCGGCGCCGGAACGGCCCTATGGTCCATGGCAAACTCGAACGCGATGGCGTCGAGCTCTTCGGTCATCACACCGGGCTTCACGTTGTCAACGAGAAGGTCGAGGGCTTCGGCCACAAGGCGGCCAGCCTTGGCCATGCCGGCGAAGGCCTCCGGTCCGTGCAGCTTGATCTTGGTGTCGCGCGCTTGGGCGCGGGCGAGTTCGAAATTGGACATGGTTTGGGATTACAGCAACTTCTCGCTGGACGTAATAGCAAATCGGCACCAATTCAATCGCATGGCTGGTTACTTCATCGCCCCGGCAGCGTGAGTTGGATCGCATGCGGTAGCGCCAAACCTTCCAGCGTCGCCTCGGACGAAACCGCGAGCGCCTCCACGCCGGCCGTACGGGCCTGTTCGAATGCGCGCGCGTAGGCCGGATCTATGTCGTGGGCGAGGGCAAAGCGTTCGGCATCGCCTCGCTGGACAAAATAGACCGTCACCGCCCGGGCGCCTTCGGTCACCATGGAGGCAAGCGCCTTGAGATGCTTGGCGCCGCGTGCCGTGACCGAGTCCGGAAACTCGGCAAGCCCGGCATCGCGCATCAGATGGACGTTCTTGATCTCCACGTAGCAGGGAGCCTGCTTTGGGTCCTCCAAGAGGATGTCAATACGGCTGTTGTCCGCGTAGCGGACCTCGCGGCGGAGCGTGGCGTAGCCGGAGAGGGTGGGTATCAGCCCGTTCTCTATCGCGGCTGCCACCGCCGCGTTGGGGTTTCCTGTGTTGATGCCGACGAGCACCGGACCGCGGCCGAGGTCGACCTCGATCAGCTCCCAGGAATAGGGGAGCTTGCGCTTTGGATTGGCCGCGTGCGACAGCCACACGCGCGAGCCCGGCATATTTAGCCCCAGCATGGAGCCTGGATTTGCGCAATGGGCGGTGATCACCTCGCCTGAACCAAGCTCCACATCAGCAAGGAAGCGCTTATAGCGCTTGAGGAGCCGGCCTTCGATCAGCGCCGAGGAAAACCGCATCAGCATGGCATTACGGTACGCAGAGGACGTGCGCCCAACAAGGCTTGGGCGATGTTCCCCACAGGGCATCGAAAGCTGTCCGAGGGTCGGGACAAGCCGCTCAAGCCGGTCAATAATGGTGGCTTCGCCCCGCAAACACAATTTGAGGACCATGACCAAGGAGACTTCCGACACTGTCACTGCCGCGCTGCTCGTGATCGGCGAGGAGATCCTGTCGGGGCGCACGCGGGACGAGAATATCGACTACATCGCCGCGTTTCTGACGCGCGCTGGCATCGCGCTGCGCGAGGTACGGGTGGTGGCGGACATCGAGTCCGAGATCGCGGACGCGGTCAATACGCTGCGCCGGCGCTACACTTATGTCTTCACCACTGGCGGCATCGGCCCGACCCACGACGACGTCACTACCGATGCCGTTGCCGGTGCCTTTGGCGTAGGGGCACCGGTGCACGATGAGGCGGTGGCCGCCATGCGCCAGCACTACACAGGCGATAAGCTGACCCCCGCGCGGCTCCGCATGGCCCGTATTCCCGAAGGCGCCGAGCTAATCCATAACGCCATCTCTCGGGCGCCGGGGTATAAGCTAGACAATGTCATCGTCTTGGCGGGCATACGGCGGGTGAGGGGGGTGATGTTGGACGGGGTCTGGCGGTGGCGCGCGACGGGGCGCGCGGGGATAGCGCGCGCGGGGCG
>JAUVWK010000228.1 GCA_030604165.1 Alphaproteobacteria bacterium
CTCGAGGCGCCACAGGGCGATGACGCTGCCGAGCCACAGCGCGGTGAGGCCGAAGCTCAAGGACAGCGTCACCAACCACAGCTTGGGCAGCGCGATCCAGTAGAGGGCGGCGGCGGTGCCGAGGGGAAACAAGACCCAGCGAAAGCCCGGCAGCGCGCGCAGGAAATCGAGCCCGAAGCCAAGCACCACGCCACCGGCCGCGACATAGGCAAGCTTCTGCATGGAATTGCGAGGCGGCAGCTGCGGGATGTCGACGATAATCAGATAGGCGATCAGGAAGGCGACGGCCACCGCGGCCGGGGCCACCACCGGCCCTTGGCTGCGGCCGTTGGCGAGGCGGATCGCGCCGGTCAAGATGAACCCGGCGATGCCCGGAATCAGGGCGCTCTGCACCGCGGGGTGATCGAAGAAGCCGGTTTCGATGGTCGCCTCCCTAGTGTCCCGATTCCGAAATTCGTGGTATCGATTTTCGGAAAAAAAGGGACACTACCTATTTGAATCTAGTGTGATTCAGCCGCCGAAATTCGGCCCATTCAAGGTGACGAATTTCGGAACCATCACACTAGCGCGCCGCTCCTGATCCGGGCCACGGCCCGATGACGCGATCGTCCCGCGGATCGCCGAATCGCGAGCCCCCCGCAATATGGACCCATCGGGGTTTTGGGGACAAGACGCAGATGCGTTGCCCCGCTAGGGATTTTCCCACTGACGTGGAGTCGCACCGGGCCGGTGCGGTTCAGACTTGATTTTCTTTAGCCGCGCCAGCGGCGGATCGGACCGACGTCGAGATGCACGAAATCGGAGCCGTGATAGTAGCCGCAGCCACCCATCGCCAAGGTGGCCGCGGTGCGCCGGACATGCTCGGTGTCTTGCCGTTCAATGCGCACGTCGACCGCCATGCCGAGCGTGTGCAGGCTGTTGCGGGCCACGCCCTCGGTGTGGCGGCGCAGCCAGCGGTTGGTGGCCGGCGAGCGATAGCCCGAGATGACGCCGATCGGCGCGTCGGTGCCGAGCGCCTGCCGCAACCAGAAGAGCTGATCCAAGACACCATAGAAAATGCTCTCCACCCGACCGTTGTGGTGATCGCGCAGCAGATAGTTGAAGTCTTCGAGCGGGCCCGGCAAATATTCGCCGTCCTCCCAATAGGTGACCTCGAGGAACTCTTCGGTCCACAGATTGTGCAGCGCGAGGCGCCGGATGCCGTCGTTCCAATAGCCGGCGGCCGCGTGTCGCGCCTGGCCGGTAAGCCCACCGCCGAGCCCCAACGCGAGCACGCCAAAGCCGGCGCCTCGGACAAAGCCGCGACGGCTGAGTCGGCTCTCCGTCGATGCTTGGCGCCTGGGCGCAATCCGCCTTGTCATACTCCTTGTTCCCCGCAATCTGGCCCCGCAATCTGGATCGGCGCCGCCATTACCATGGCAGGCCCGCCATGCCGCGCCAAGACTTTCCGGCGGCCACGCCGGCGACCACAATGGAGACGCGAGCGGGCCTCCTCGCTTGCCGCGATTTGCCGCTTCGGCGATACTAGACCCAGCCACTACAGGGCCTAGCGGCGCCCCGGCTGAGCTGGGCCGGACATCGGCGCAAGGCCCGTCATAACAAATGGTTACTACTCATTTCTTACGCATTACTTAACGCATCGGGAGGTCGGACGCATGGCCACGGCGAGCGCTGAAATCTCACAAGGCGTCTTTCTGCATGACCCTAAGCTGCTGCGGCAGCAATGTTATGTCGACGGCGCTTGGGTCGACGCCGATAGCGGGGCCACGATCGACGTCACCAACCCGGCGGACGGCGAGGTGATCGGCACGATTCCGGCCTTGGGCACGGCCGAGACCAAGCGCGCCATCGAGGCCGCCAATCGGGCCTATCCGGGTTGGCGCGCCCTGACGGCGAAGGAGCGCGCCGTGATCCTGCGCCGATGGTTCGACTTGATGATCGAGCATAGGGAAGACCTCGCGATTATCATGACCGCCGAACAGGGCAAGCCGCTGAAGGAATCGCTGGGCGAGATCGGCTACGGCGCTTCCTTCATCGAATGGTTCGCCGAAGAGGGCAAGCGCGCCTATGGCGACGTCATTCCGCAGCCGGCCAACGACCGCCGTATCGTGGTGACCAAGGAGCCGATCGGCGTCGTCGCCTTGATCACGCCGTGGAACTTTCCGAATGCCATGATCACTCGCAAGGCCGGCCCGGCGCTCGCCGCCGGCTGCACCGTGGTGGCGCGGCCCGCCACCTCGACCCCCTATTCGGCCTTGGCGCTGGCCGAGCTCGGCGAGCGGGCGGGCTTGCCGAAGGGCGTGCTGAACATCGTTACCGGCCCGTCGGGCCAGATCGGGCCCGAGCTCACCGCCAACCCGATCGTGCGCAAGCTCTCGTTCACCGGCTCGACCGAGGTCGGCAAGATCCTGCTCGAGCAATGCGCGCAGACGGTCAAGAAGGTGTCGATGGAGCTGGGCGGCAACGCGCCCTTCATCGTCTTCGACGACGCGGATATCGATGCCGCGGTGGACGGCGCCATGCTGTCCAAATATCGCAATACGGGCCAGACCTGCGTTTGCGCCAACCGATTCCTGGTGCACGACGCGGTCTATGACGAGTTCGCCGACAAGCTGGCGGCCGCATCGCGCAAGCTGCGTGTCGGCGCCGGCCTCAAGGGCGAGACCGAGCAAGGCCCCTTGATCGACATGGCGGCGGTCGAGAAGGTCGAGGAGCATATCAGCGACGCCCTCGCCAAGGGCGCCACCATCGTCACCGGCGGCAAGCGCCACGAGCTGGGCGGCACCTTCTTCGAGCCCACGGTACTCGCCAATGTCGACACGCAGATGAAAGTGGCCCGCGAGGAAACCTTCGGGCCGCTCGCGCCGCTGTTTCGCTTCGCCGACGACGAGGAGGCGATCGCGCTTGCCAACGACACCGAATTCGGCCTCGCCGCCTATTTCTATAGCCGCGATATCGGCCGTATCTGGCGCGTCGCCGAGGCGCTCGAATATGGCATCGTCGGCATCAATGTGGGCGTCATTTCCACCGAGGTGGCGCCGTTCGGCGGCGTCAAGGAATCCGGCATTGGCCGCGAGGGCTCGCACTACGGCCTCGATGAGTTTCTCGAGGTCAAATATATGTGCATGGGCGGCGTCGACAGCTGAGCGGCGGCGCAGCGATGGCTGATTTCGATCTGTTCGTTATTGGCGGGGGCTCGGGCGGTGTCGCCTGTGCGCGCCGCGCGGCCTCCTATGGCGCCAAGGTCGCCCTTGCCGAGCACGATCTGCTCGGCGGCACCTGCGTTCATCGCGACTGCATCCCGAAGAAAATGTTGGTCTATGCGGCCCATTTTCACCACGACTTCGAGGACGCGGCCGCCTATGGCTGGTCGCTCGGCGAGCCGCGCTTCGATTGGGCTGCGATGGTCGCGGCCAAGCGCCGGGAGCTGAGCCGGCTCGAGGGCATCTATGCGCGCCTGCTGCAGGAGGCGGGCGTGACCACGATCGCGGAACGAGCGCGGCTCGTGGATCGCCACACCGTGGCCGCGGGCGGGCGGGAATACGCGGCCGAGAGCGTGTTGGTCGCCACCGGCGGCTGGCCGGCGATGCCCGACATACCGGGTATCGAACATGCCGTGACGTCGAACGAGATGTTCGATCTGCCGCGCTTCCCGCGCCGTCTCGTCATCGTCGGCGGCGGCTACATCGCTTGCGAGTTCGCCGGCATCTTTTCGGGTCTTGGCGCCGAGACCACGCAGCTCTATCGCGGCGACATGATCCTGCGCGGCTTCGACATGGACCTGCGCGAGGTGTTGTGCGACGAGATGCGCAAGGACGGCATCGCGCTGCGCCTCGAGACCAACGCGGTGGCGCTCGCCAAACAGGGCGAGACGGTGCGCGTTACCACCACGCATGGCGATTGGGTGGAGGCCGATGTGGTGCTGTTCGCCACCGGCCGCGCCCCCAACACACGCGGCATCGGGCTCGAGCAGGCGGGCGTCGAGCTCAACCACAAGGGCGCCGTCACGGTCGACGCCGGTTCGCGCAGCACGGTGGCGAACATCTATGCCATCGGCGATTGCACCGATCGGATCAACCTGACCCCGGTGGCGATCCACGAGGGGCGCTGCCTGGCGGAGACGCTTTATCACGACAACCCCCAGGAGCCCGATCATCGGGACGTGGCGACAGCCGTGTTCTCGCAGCCCGAGGTGGGCACGGTCGGCCTGGCGGAGGCGGAGGCGCGCAAGGCCTATGCGGCCGTGGATATTTACAAAACCCGGTTTCGCCCCCTCAAGCACACCCTCACCGGGCGCCAGGAGACGGTCTTCATGAAGCTCGTGGTGGACCGCGCGAGCGACCGCGTGGTGGGTTGCCACATGGTCGGCGCCGGTGCCGGCGAACTGGTGCAGCTGTTGGGGGTGGCGGTCAAGGCGGGCGCCACCAAGGCCCAGTTCGACGCCACCGTGGCGGTGCATCCGACCACGGCCGAGGAGTTCGTCACCATGTACGAGCCGACCCCCTAGGGGGGCGAACGGCAGGGCCCCGGGCCGTCGGGCCGGCCTCACCCAAATGGTTGATAAACGAATGAATAGCTGGCGTTACCGGGCCGAAGGGCGTATACGCACCGGCTAAAATGCGAAGCAGCGCCGCAGGAGATTAAGCGATGACCCGCGATTGGCGCCCGGAGAGCTGGCGCGGCTTTCCGGTTCAGCAACAGCCGACCTGGCCGGACCCGTCGGAGGTTGCCGCGGTAGAGCGACAGCTGGACCGCTCGCCGCCCCTGGTTTTCGCCGGCGAGGCGCGCAGCCTGCGCGCCCGGTTGGCCCAGGCGTGCGAAGGCCACGCTTTTCTTTTGCAGGGCGGCGATTGCGCCGAAAGCTTCGCGGACTTTCACGCTGACAATATCCGCGACACCATGCGGGTGCTGCTGCAGATGGCCGTCGTGCTCACCTTCGGCGCGAAATGCCCGGTGGTGAAGGTCGGTCGGCTGGCGGGCCAGTTCGCCAAGCCGCGCTCTTCGGATAGCGAGACCGTCGACGGTGTCAGCCTGCCGTCCTATCGCGGCGACATGGTCAACGCCATGGCCTTCGATGCCCAGAGCCGGACCCCCGACCCGCAGCGGCTGATCCAGGTCTACAATCAGTCGGCGATCACGCTCAACTTGCTGC
>JAUVWK010000264.1 GCA_030604165.1 Alphaproteobacteria bacterium
TGAAAGTGCCGAATCACGGCGCGTAGTGCCTGCACCGGCTGAACTCCTTCGACGGCCGCCCGCGTCAGCGCGCGTTCCAGCCCACCAGGATTCCCGCTGCCGACCGCCTGGCATAAATTGGCCAGCGATAGCACGCCGGCGTCGCCGATACAGTCATGGACTTGGTCGAGGGTGATCGATGAGGGCGGCTCCCCTTCCACGGGCTGTTCCGGCGCGGCGTAAAGTAAGAGTTTCTCGAGCTCATTGACGATCTGCATGCGGTCCGTGCCTAACCGGTCGACAAGATAGGCCGCCGCTTCCGGTTCAATCGTGCAATTCCGCTCCGTCAAGTAGGCTTGCAGCAAGCGCTCCGTGCTTTGGCTGTCTTCATCGTAGCAAGGAATGGCGGCGCCATCTTGCGCCGCCTCGAATAGCTTGCGTAGCGGCGACCGTGGCCCAAGGCTGCCGGCCTCGACGATCACCAAGGCCTCACCCCCGGGGGCGCTCAAAAATGCCCCGAACAATTTCGCCTGACTATCTGTGGCGCGCCGCACTCTAACGATCCGGCGGCCGCCGGTAAGCGCCAGCGCCGCGGCTTCGTCCGCCAGTCGCGCCGGATCGTCTTTTAGCGTCGCGGCCTCGAACTCGCTGATTCGAAAAGGATCATCCAAATCCGGCACGACCGAGCGCGCCGCATTTGTCGCCCGCTCCCGCACCAACCCTTCGTTGGAACCATACACCAAGATGGCGCGGCATTGCGCCGCCGGGGCGCGGCAAAACCCGTCAGCTCTTGCGGGCATGATTTTCATCGCCGTGCCACGCCATGGCGACCAAGGTCGCTACATTCCATGGCGCTTAAAGTCGTTATATCCAGGGACGCGCCCGTTCGCTCGCTTACCAGGCCCGGTCATCCGTCATTGTCCTGACGACTGAAATAGACCACCAGCAGCGCCGTTATCTCGTTGCTGACTTCGCGCGCCGCGCGGTCGCCCGCGTCTTGTTGCGAGACCACCGTAGCGTATTCGGACTCGACCACATTGTAGCTGCCCACGGCGCGCACGCTATCGATGTAGACCGCAGTTCCCGAATCGAGGTCAAGCAACGAAAATGAAGCCATAAGTGTGAGATTAAAGCGCGTGATGCGATCATCAAGCTGAATCGCCAGCGGTATGGTCATTTGCTCGAGCGTGACGTCCAAACGATAACGCGGTTGATCCGGCGCCCCGAACGGGGTCAGCCGATCGATCAAGTTATTGCGAACCTCGCGGCCGATCCGGTCTTCGATGGCCGCGATTTGGATGCCCGCAAGCTCGTGCCGCATCGTCATGCCGTTGCGGTTGCCATAGACGGGCTCGAGGCCGCAGGCGCCGAGACCAACCAGGCCAAGCAGCAGGAATATCCGCGCCCGCCCGGCAGCTGCCCGCCAGTGTTCAGACCACCACATTTACCACCCGGCCCGGCACCACGATCACTTTTCGCACCGGCCTGTCGCCAATCGCCCGGACCACGCCGGGAGCGGCCATTGCCGCTCTCTCGGCGGTGTCCTTGTCATGTTGCGCGGGCAAGTCGATCGTCGCGCGCAGCTTGCCATTGACCTGGACCGCGACGGTCACGGTCTCCTCGACCACGAGTACGATATCTGCTTGCGGCCAAGGCAGACTCGACAACGACATTTCATGTCCGAGCCTCCGCCACATCTCTTCAGAGATGTGCGGCACCATGGGCGCAATCATGCGCGTTACAATCTCCATACCTTCGCGTAATACGATAGTGTATTCAGCATTATCGCTCTCTTTATCCGCTAATAAATTCGTTAATTCCCGTATACGTGCAATGGCGCGATTAAAATGAAACCGCTCAAGATCATCAGTCACCCCCGCGACCGTCTTGTGGATCGCCCGTCTGAGCTCGATCAGATCGGCTTCGGCAGGTTTGTCGACCTGAATAGTGGCGCCATCGGCCGCGTGCTCGGTGGCGCGCGCCGCCTGGTTTGCCAGGCGCCAAAGCGTGTTGAGATAGCGCCAAGCGCCTTTGGCGCCGGCGTCGGTCCAATCGAGATCGCGCTCTGGCGGGCTGTCCGAGAGCATGAACAAGCGCGCCGTGTCGGCGCCGTAGGCGTCGATAATGGTTTCCGGATCGACCACGTTCCGCTTCGATTTGCTCATCGATTCGGAGCGGCCGACCGTCACCGGCGCGCCCGTTTCGGCGTCGACGGCCGTACCGTCCGCCTTTTTCTTCACATCGTCCGGGTAGAGCCAGTTGCCCGCCGCGTCCTTGTAGGTTTCGTGACACACCATGCCCTGGGTAAAGAGCCCCGCGAACGGCTCCTCGATGTCGAGATAACCGCATCGCTTCATCGCGCGCGTGAAAAAGCGGGAATAGAGCAAGTGCAGGACGGCGTGCTCGATGCCGCCGATATACTGATCCACGGGCAACCACGCATCGACCTCCTCGCGCGCCACCGGCTGATCGGCGCGGGGCGAACAAAACCGCGCAAAATACCAGGACGAATCCACGAATGTATCCATGGTATCCGTGTCGCGCCGCGCGGGCTTGTGGCACCGCGGGCAGCTCGTGTCCTTCCATGTCGGGTGGTGCTCGAGCGGATTGCCGGGCCTGTCGAAACGGACATCTTCCGGCAGCACGACCGGCAAATCCGCTTTCGGCATCGGCACGATGCCGCAGTCCTCGCAGTGCACCACCGGTATCGGGCAACCCCAATAGCGCTGGCGCGAGATTCCCCAATCACGCAGTCGGTAGGTGGTAGCGGTCTCGCCGCTGCCGTCGGCCCGCAGTCGCTCCGCGACGGCTCGCTTGGCGGCCGCTATGTCGAGGCCATCGAGAAATTCCGAATTGATCAGGACACCGTCCTCGACGTAGGCCTCGTCGCCGATGGCAAAGGATTTCGGCTCCGTGTCTCGCGGGCAGACCACCGGCAACACCGGGAGCCCATATTTCCGGGCGAACTCCAAATCGCGCTGATCGTGAGCGGGACAGCCGAAAACCGCGCCGGTGCCGTACTCCATCAAGACGAAGTTGGCGACATATACCGGCAGCTCATGGCCTTCGATCAGCGGGTGGCGAACCGTTACGCCAGTGTCGACACCCAGTTTCTCGGCCGTTTCGATCGCCTGTTCCCCGGTGCCCATGCGATTGCACTCGGCGATAAACTCAGCCAGCGCCTGGTTTTTCCCGGCCAACGCGGTCGAGAGCGGATGATTCGGCGACAAGGCACAGAACGACGCCCCGAACAGCGTGTCGGGGCGGGTGGTAAACACCTCGATTCTATCGTCCTGGCCCACAGGCTGCCGGCCAACAAGCGGAAAGAAGATGCGCGCGCCTTCGGAGCGCCCGATCCAATTCTCCTGCATGATGCGGACTTTTTCCGGCCAGCGATCCAACCCGTCCAACGCCTCCAGCAAGGTGTCGGCATAGGCGGTAATGCGCAGCACCCACTGCGACAGAAGACGCTTCTCGATCACCGCGCCTGAGCGCCAGCCACGTCCGTCAATCACCTGTTCGTTGGCCAGGACCGTTTTGTCCACGGGATCCCAATTGACCCAAGATTCCTTCCGGTAAGCCAAGCCCGCCTCGAGAAAATCCACGAACATGCGCTGCTGATGGCGGTAGTAGCCGGGATGGCAAGTGGCGATCTCCCGGTCCCAATCGAGCGATAGGCCCATCATCTTCAGTTGGCGGCGCATCGTCTCGATGTTGGAATAGGTCCATTGCCCCGGATGCACGCCACGTTCCATCGCGGCGTTCTCGGCCGGCAGGCCGAAGGCGTCCCAGCCCATCGGATGCAAGACATTGAAACCGCGGGCCCGCTTGTAGCGGGCAACGACGTCGCCCATGGTGTAATTGCGGACGTGGCCCATATGGATGCGGCCGGACGGATAGGGAAACATTTCAAGAACGAAATACTTCGGTCGCGCGGCGTCGGCAACCGCCCGGAAGGTACCCTCGGCTTCCCAGGTCGCTTGCCATTTGGCTTCGATTTGTTTGGCGTTATATCGTTCGTTCATGCTGTTCGGCCTTGTCTCGGCCGCTGCGTTCCGATTCTGAGCCGGGTGGGAATTGCCGCGCGAGCGCGCGCCGAGGTTCGATCATGGATCGATTGTGGCGCGGCCGTGGCTCCCTATAGCACGAGATCGGGCGATTTGCAGCCGGTGAAGGCCGGCCGCCCGTAACCGCGTCGAGGCACTCTTCCCCAAGGCCAGCCGAGTTCGCGCGGTGACGTTATGTCGAGCGTTACGGTCCCGATCGAAGAGGGCCGTTACGGGCTGGCGGCGCCTTTGCGCATTTGCCGAGCCCGCTCGAGGATCTTGTTTTCCAGGCTGGTTACCGTCGCCGGATCGATCGGCGAATCGATCCAACCTCCTCCGGAGCTGTGCTGCTGGCGGAACAGGGCGACCTTCACGCCATCCGCTCGGAGGGTTCGATCCAGGATGTAAACCGTCATCTTGAAGCGCTCGTCCGGGGTTTCGGGCGGCGCGTACCAGTCGGTGATGATCACGCCGCCGAAGGGGTCTGCCGAAGACAAGGGCATGAACGAGATCGTGTCCAGCGAGGCGCGCCACAAATAGCTGTTCACGCCGATGCCAACGCCCCCGCCCGCGGCGCTCTCCTCCGAGCCGCCGCCGAAGAGATCTATACCCCCGTCGCCGCCCAATATGCTGGTGCCGTATTGCGGGTTATCCCGCTGCCGGCCGTCCTCGATATATTCCTGATTTGCATCCTGGTATTGGCAGCCGACTGCAAGCAATGTTATGGAGAGTGCGATCGCGGCTGCGGCGAA
>JAUVWK010000044.1 GCA_030604165.1 Alphaproteobacteria bacterium
CCGCGGCCCGACCCGAGCCGTTGATCGCGACCGGCGGCGTACGTCCCGCCGGCGCATACAACGCGAAGCAATCGCCCCCGATACCGGTCGATTGCGGCTCTACGACGCCCTGCACGGCGCAGGCCGCCACCGCCGCGTCCACGGCGTTACCGCCGGCCTTGAGCACGTCGATGGCGGTGACGGTGGCCAGCGGGTGCGAGGTCGCCGCCATGCCGTTGCGGCCGCGCATGGGCGAGCGGCCCGGCAACTGAAAATCGCGCATCGATCCACCTTCCGAGATTTGGGCGACAAATTTGCACGCGCCCCGCCGGCTTGTAAACCGGCCGTGCCGCCCGGCACGCGATTCGTCGGCGCCTTGTTCACTTGGCGGTAGCCGGATCGTGATTTGGCGCGGTCGGCAGCGCCACTTATTATCGCGCGGTGGCGGAGTGGGCCGAAATACATCGATAGGGGGAGTCTCGTCCATGCGACTCGATCGCTTTGCCCGGGCCGTCGCCGCGGCGCTGGTGGTGACCGGACTGACGGCGACAACGGCGGCCTTTGCCGGGCCGACAAAAGGACCGACCCGGGTGACCGTGACCGGCGAGGTCATCGATCCCTGGTGCTATCTAAGCGAGATCATGTGGGCGCTGGGCTCCGCCCATCATTAATGCGCCATCTGGTGCGCGCGCGGCGGCATACCGGTCGGTATCCTGGGCGAGGACGAAGAGGTCTATATCGTGCTCAAGATGGAAAACGACCCCGACGTGATCGGGCAACACGGCATTCTCAAGATCCAGAGCAACGAAATCGTCGTCGAAGGCGACCTCTACGTGCGCGACGGCCTGAATTATCTCGCCATCGACACGATCGTGGAGGACCACGGGATCGTCAATCACAGCCATGACGAATTCGACATCCAACCGTTCGGGAATTAGGCCATGACAGTCAAGACGATCGTCGCCGGCGTGCTCGTCGCCGGCCTTCTTAGCGCCGCGAGCGCCGCGCAAGCGGCCGACAGCTGGGGCCTCCCGGACGAGGAGATCGCGCGCTTCGAGGCCAAGGTGGTCGACGTGCTGTGCGTGCTGACCGGCGACTGCCCCGCCGACTGCGGCGCGGGCAAGCGCGTCATGGGCCTCGTCAAGGACGACGGCGAACTGGTGCTGGCGATCAAGAACGCCGGCGCCTTCAGCGGCACGATCAACGACCTCACGCCGTTTTGCGGCCAGCGGATCACGGCCGACGGCTTGTTCACGACCAATTACGGCGTCAAGACCTTCGCGCTGCAGTTCGTGCGGCCGGAGGGTGGCGAATGGCGCGGCGCCAACGGCTTTGTCAAGGATTGGGCGGCCGAACGCGGCAAGAGCCTCAAGGACAAGGAGGTCAAGCAATGGTTCCGCAACGACGCGACGATTCGCGCCTTGATCGAGGCCCAAGGCAAGCTTGGCCTGAAGGACCAGGGCATTACCCCTTAAAGGCGTTTTCCACCAAGGCGTTTGCCACCGGGGCCGATTCGATCGTTCCCCCCTTGGCCGCTCGCGGCCGCGCCAGCGCCGGATTGCATTTCCAGGTCAGGTAAGCGACATTCGGGCCCCGATCAACGGCCTGGGGCCCCATGGCTGCGCTGTTCGCCGCTGTCGAAGGCGACATCACCAAACAAACTGTCGATGCCATCGTCAACGCCGCCAACCGGAGTCTGCGCGGCGGCGGCAACTGAAATGGTAAAGACGACTGAGATGGCTGAGAAGACATTCGAGGTGCTCGACCGGCAGGTCGCGTTTCAAGGTTATTTCCGCGTCGATAAATATAACTTGCGCTACCGGCGCTACACCGGGGATTGGAGCAGGACGGTGTCGCGCGAAATCTTCGAGCGCGGCCACGCCGCCGCGGTCTTGCCCTATGATCCCGTGCGCGACGAAGTGGTGTTGATCGAACAATTTCGCGCCGGCGCGCTCGAAGCGCCGGGCGGCGCCTGGCTGCTCGAAATCGTCGCCGGCATCATCGAGACCGGCGAGAACGCCGAGACCGTGGCGCGCCGCGAGGCCCTGGAAGAGGCCGGCGTCACGCTCACAGACCTGATTCCCGTCCATGACTATCTCGCCAGCCCCGGCGGCACCACGGAACGGGTCGCGCTCTTTTGCGGGCGGGTCGACGCGGCGAAGGCGGGCGGCTATTTCGGACTCGAGGCCGAAGCCGAGGATATCAAGGTCATGGCCATGGCGTTCGACGCGGCCCAGGCCGAGATGGCCCGCCGCGCGATCCTGCCCGCCAGCATTTTAATCGCCATGCAATGGTTGGCGCTCAACCGGGAGGCGGTGCGTCGGCGATGGCTTTCATGACCAGGACGCGCCCGCCCGCGCCGCGAGGGCGGGCGGCGAAACGCGGCACGGATATGGCGAACTTCGTTTTTTGGGCCATGATCGTCGTCGTCGCGTTGGCGCCGCTTCCCCTTGGCGCCAACCGACCGTGGTCATGGAGCGCGCTCGGCCTCGCCGTCGGCCTATTGCTGGTCTTATGGGCGGTGCAGGCCGCGCTCGACCCGACGCGCGTGAGTGTGATCTGGCGTCGCCATGGCCTCGCCACGGCGCTGTTTCTCTTGGTCATCGCGTGGGCCGCGCTTCAGGTTACCGGCTGGCTGCCTGCAACTTGGCATCATCCGTTGTGGGGCGAAGCCTCCGCCGCCTTGGGCGAGCGTCTCGGCAGCGCCGTCAGCCTGGATCCGGCGGCCGGCATGACCGTGATCATGCGGCTCCTTACCTATGCCGGGGTGTTCTGGTTGGCGCTCCAATTCGGCCGCTCCGAACGGTGCGCCCGCGTGATTTTGCAGACCGTCGCGATCGCCGGGTTCGTCTATGCGCTCTATGGGCTGGTCGTGACGCTGAGCGGCAACGAGACCATCCTATGGTACGACCGTTGGGCCTATCCCGACTCGCTGACCAGCACCTTCGTCAACCGCAACAGTTTCGCCACCTACGCCGGCATCACGATGATCGCCGCGATCGCGCTACTGTTCTCGCGCCATTCCGACGCGCCGGCGAGCCCGTTCAGCCGCGACGGTGTGAGCGCTTTGCTGCACGGCTTCTCGTCCGGGGGCTGGTTCTACCTCCTCATCGTCGGCGTGGCCGGCGCGGCGCTGATCTTGAGCCACTCGCGCGCGGGGCTCGGCGCGGCCGCGATCGGGCTGGTGGTGCTGTTCCTTGGGCTCCTCCTGGGCCGGCGGATGACGGGCGCGGCCTTCGGGTTCTACGCCGGGGCCGCGGCGCTGGCGGCGGTGCTGCTCATCGTCTTGGCGGGCCCGTCCGCGCTCCGCGGCCTCGACCGCTCCATCGCCGACGAGCGTGGCATGGTGTTCGCCTATACGACGGAGGCGATCGCCGATGCGCCGCTCACCGGCACCGGCCTCGGCACCTATCCCGCGCTCTATCGGCTTTACCGCGACGGCGCGATTCAGCGCGTCTACGACAAGGCCCACAACACCTATCTCGAGCTCGCCGCGGAACTCGGCGTGCCCGCCACCGTGGTTCTGATCGCGGTGGTGGATGGTCTCGCCATGCTGTGCTTGGTGGGCGCCCGCCGGCGCCGCCGCGCCCAGGCCTTCCCGGCAGCCGGCGCCGCGGCGGCCGCCTTGGTGGCGGCCCATTCGGTGGTCGATTTCAGCCTGCAGATACCGGCCGTGAGCGTGACCTTCGCGGCGTTGCTCGGCGCGGCCTGCGCCCAGGCCTGGCCGTCCGAGGGGCAGGCGCGCCGCCGCGCCAGCACAAGTTCCGCTATGAGCCGCGCAACTCCAGAAGCGCCCGGTCGAAGCGGCGCAACAACACGGGATCGCTCCGAATTGCACGCCGGATGATTGGCGCCGCGCGCCGCCGCTCGGCGAGCCTCGCCAAGCGGCGCGCGTCACGCCGCACGGCATAGCCGAACTGCTCGGTTGCCGCCGCAAGGGCGGTATCGTTCAGCCGCGACCAAGCGGTCAGCGCAAGTTCCGCCTGGATGAAGGCGGCGCGTCGGTCGTAGCGCGCCGTGCGATAGCCCATCTCGAGCGCGCGCACCATTTCGGGCGTTACGCCGCCAAGGTAGAACTCCACCTGAGCCAAGCGAATCCAGGCATAGCCCATGGCGGGATTCAAGGCCACGCTACGCCGGCTCGCGGCGCGACTCTCGCGCAACAGGGCCGCCCATGCGGGCGATCCGGCCTCCGCGCGGCTGGCTTGAACCAATTGGACGAGGCCGAGCGCGCTCCAGCGCTCCGCCTCCTCGACCCAGCGATTGGCGCCTTGCAGCGAGCGCGCCGCCGAGGCCAGCACAGCGCTCTCGAGCGGCGCCCCGCCGCGCACCTCGCTCACCACCGAGCGGCCGGGCAGTTCCGTCACGGCGGCCACGAGCCGCGGCACGGCCAGCGCCAGCAACACGCCGCCGACCGCAAGCGAGACGATAACGGCGATCGACATTCTTGCTGAAGCTAAGCGCAGACGCACGGTGGGCTCGCTATTCGGTGTAGTACTGGCCGTAGCCGCGCGTGTAATAACCGGAGCCGTGCGCGTCGTAGCGCGAGAACTTGCGGATATCAACCTGCGAAAGCACGATGCCGGCGACATCGGCGCCGGACTCCGACAGTCGTTTCAAGGCGCCCGCGGCCACGGTGCGTCGGGTCTTGTTCCAACGCACGACAAAGACCGTCTTATCCAACCGCCGCGCCAACACCAGCGTATCGGAGACCGCGAGCAGGGGCGGCGTGTCCAGCACCACGAGGTCGTAGGTCTCGCCCAACGCACGAACCAAATCGTGCATGCGGTCCAAGGCGAGCACATCGGTGGCATTGAGCGGACTGGCGCCGGCCAGAATGTAGTGAGCCTCCGATTTGAAGTCGATCTCGATGATCTCTTCGAACGCCTTCTCGCGGGCCAGGAAATCCATGAGTCCCAGATTGTTCGGCACCCGCAGCGCCTGGTGCAGCGAGGGCATGCGCAGATCGCAATCGATGATCAAGACTTTTTGGCCGGCCTTGGCCGCCGCTCGTGCGAGCGAAAGCGCCAGGGTCGTTTTGCCCTCGCCCGGAACGGTCGAGGTGATCGCCACCGTGCGGGTCGGCCGCTCGACATCGGACAAAAGCAACGCCGTGCGTACGGTGCGCACCGCCTCGGCGTAAGGCGAATTCGGCCGGTCGAGCACCTGTTCGTAAGGCTCGTTGCCGGCGCGTCTGGCCCCGACGAGGCGCGGCAACATGCAAATCGCCGGCACGCCCGTCGCGGCCTCGACCTGCTCGAGGCTGCGGAAACCCGATTCCAGCCGTTCGCGCAAAAAGGCCAGCAGAACGCCAATGATCGCGGAGAACAGGATGCCGGCGCCGATGATCAGGGTTTTGCGTGGATAGGAGGGCGCCAGCGGCACCGTGGCGTACGAGATCACCCGTGCGTCCGGCTCTATGACTTGCTGTTGCTGGCTGTCGACTTCCTTGAAGCGGGCGAGCACGGTTTCATAAAGCCCGCGGTCGGCGTCGACGACGCTTTCCATTTCGCGGAGCTCGGCTTCGGTCCGTTTTTGCTCCCCCACGCGGTTCTGCAGCTTGTCGACCTCGTCCTGAAGCTTCTGCTCACGCACCTGCGTCACTTCGAGCTCGTTGCCGAGGTTAAGCGCGATCTTGTTGACCTCTTGGTTGATCTTGCGCACCAGGTCGTCGTGCTCGTTGCGCGCCAGGATCATCTTCGGATGGGCCTCGCGATATTGGGTCTCGAGCTCGGCGATTTGGCGCAGCATCTCGGCTTCCTTCTCGCGCAGCTTCTGGATCAACGGCGAATCCAGCACGGCCGCGGCCGATTCGATCCCGCCGGCCGCCTTGAGCAGCCTTTGCACCTGGCCATAGCGCGCCTCGGCCTCCGCCAATTGGGTGCGCGCGATGATGAGTTGGGTGTTCAGCTCGGCGAGCTGCTGATCGTAGAGTGTGGTGTCGCCGACCGTGACGAAGCCGACCTCGCGACGGAAATCCTCGAGCGCGCGGCTCGACTCCTCGACCCGCAGGCGCAACTCCGAGACCCGGTCCGACAACCAGCGATTGGCTCGCTCGGTCGCCTCGTACTTCGCGTTCAACTGATCCAGAATGTAAAGGTCCGCCACGGAATTGGCGGCAAGCGCCGCGAACTCGGCGTCGGACGACGTGTATTCGACCAGCAGCACCAGCGAGCGGCTACCGGCATCGACATAAAGCCCGGACAGGAATCTATCTACAATCGCTTCATCCGCCAACTGCTCCCGGCGCGCCGGCGAAACTGCCGGCGCCGCCTCGATTTCGGCCTGCCGGTCCGGCTCCAAGCCGAGGAATCTACGCCAGCCGTCGGGCACCAGCTCAGGCAGATCGGCGAGCCCGAGAAACGCTCTGATCGACCCGATCAGACCGGGTTTCGATGGGCTGAGCGCCGGGTTGAACGCCACGTTGTTCTTCAAATCCAGCTGCGCCGCCACCTTGCGCGCCAGCGAGCGGGACTGAACGATTTCGGCCTCGGTCTCGTTCGTGAAAAAGTCGGGCTGAAGGCCCTGCACCACCGCGTCCGCGCGGTTGCCGGTGACGTTCATCCGCGAGCGCTGCAGCACCAGACTGGCCTCGGCGACGTAGAGCGGCGTCATGCTTTGGACGAGAAAGATACTCAGCAGCACGCCGATCACCATGACGCCGATGATCAGCATTTTGTTGCGCAAGAGAATCGAGATCACTTGCCGGACGTCGAACTCTTCAACGTCGTTCGCCGGCGCCGCCGCGAATTCCTCCGCCGGGACGTAGGCCATGGCCTCGGGCTCGGGCCTTGGCGCGCCTCTCCGCCTGGCCGGGCTTACCACGGCGGGGCCTTGCGCGCGGCAGGCGCGCGCCGCGCCGCCGGCGTGCCGGAATCCGCCTCAGACGCTGCCGTCGCTTTGCCAAACAGGTTCAAAACAACCGCCGATCGACCTCGATGGTGTCGCCGGGCAAGACAGCCTCGTCGAGTTCCGCCTCCAGCTCTTCCACGCGCTCCGCGGACTGGCGCGTAATCATGACCGGATCCTCGCGGGCCCTTCGCGTGTATCCGCCGGCAAGCGCGACGGCCTGGCGCACCGTCAGGCCACTCATGTAGGGGTAGCTCCCGGGCTTGTTGACCTGGCCATAGATAAAAAACGGCCGGTAATTGAGCACTTCCACGCCGACCCGTGGATCGACCAGATAGTCCGCCGCCAAGCGCTCCGTCACGTCTTGCTGCAACTCGTCCACGGTTTTGTCCTTGGCGTCGATCTGCCCCAGCAACGGAAACGAAATACGCCCGAGCCCGTCGACCACAAATTCGCCGGACAAATCGCTTTGACCGAACACCATGATGCTGAGCCGATCACCCGGCCCGAGACGGTATTCCGCGAGCCCCTGCGCATAACCGCGGCCGGCCAGAGCGAACATAACGAGCAGGACAACCGTCGGCGCCAAAGCGACGAGCAGGGACCACGCGGCTGCGCCACGGCCGCGCCGAGAATGCGGCGGCCGGGGCGAAGCCGAGACGTGGCGCGACGCCGGAGCGTACATCGCGATTCAGTACCCTAGATTTTTCCGACAAGACGCAACGAAAACTGGTTGTCATCGTAATCGGTCGCCGGCTCGCTCGAGCGGCGGCCATTGAATTTGTAGGCAGCCCGCAAGTCGAAATATTCGTTCATCAAATAGCTTGCGCCGAAGAACGCCTGCCAATTGTCGTCGCTGCGGTCGATCCCGACATACCTGTCGCCCTTGATCGAGCCGCCAGCGTCAAGCAGCAAATTGTACAACAACTCATGATCGACGCGAATCGACCCCTTCGTGGCGAGATACGACGACGCCCCCGACGTCGTGGTTTGCTCCACCGTGCGGCTGCCGCTCAGCGTCAAGGTGGTAAGGTCGGTCGCGTTCCAGACCGCCTCGCCCTCGAAAGAAAAACCCGACGCGGTATCGAGAGAGACCTCCTCGAACCTTTGCTGCATGTAGCCGACACCCAGCTCCAGGAACGTGACGGCCGAGATATCGAGGGTCGTGCCGAGCAGCAATCGCCAACCCGAAGAATCGCGATCGACGCCGCTGTCGTCGAAATCGTCTTTGTAAATCTTACGGTTAACGGATGGCTCGAAATAAAACTTCGACCCCGGCACGGCTTCGTAACTGGTCCGGATCTTGAGCGTAACCTCATCGCGATCGCGGTCGTCGTTGTTGGCGGTGCCGTTGTCGCGATAATCGAGACGCTTGTTTTTCAAATTGGCGACGATGTCCACGGTGCCGCCATCGTATTTGGCGCCGAGACCCCCGGTGGTCACGAAGAAGATCGTCGGCTTCGCGCCGCCTTCGTCATCGGGCGAGCCGCGGCCCTCATGCTTGCGCTCGAAGGTCACGGCCAAATTGGCGCTGAATCGCTCGCTCGCGTCGACTCGACCGCGCCCGGAGAACTGAAAATCGTCGAACGCCTCGTTATCGAGTTCGTTGTAGCGACCGTTGGTGCTTTGCGCGCGCAGGCTCAGCGAATGATTGTCCCAATTGGAGCGCAGCTCCAAGGACGAAAGAAAGGTCACGAAAATGTCCGCGTCCGTCTCCGTCTCCGTGCGGAAAATATTGTCATCGTGAGTGACGGTCGTCGTCACCTTGGGGCGCAGGACGAACGAGCCAAGCGCCTCGTTTTCGATGCCAATGGCGCCGAACTCAGATCGCGGGCGTTTGGCCACAGAATCCTGCTTGGCGGTTTGGGCGAATATCGCCCCGCCTGCGAGGAGACTCAGGGCCGCGATAAGGCCGAATGTTGTAGCCGCTCGAAACGAACGCATGGGTGCGAAACGGGTTGGGTTGGCGGGCCAGCCGATCGTCCCGGACCTGGGTGGCGGCACGTTCGGTGGCGGCACGTTGGCAAGCCTCAGGTCGGGCTTACGGGATTGTCATCCTCCAAGGCCGGTTCCTCGGTAATGGTTTCGTCGCGATCCTCCTCGTCGCCTGCCTCGGTGACCGCCTTGGCGACACTTTCGGCGATCGCGGTGGCGATTTCCTCTTCCGCGTCGAAGGGATCCTCCTCCTCGAACTCGTCGATCGGCTCCATGATCAAGCCGGCGAGAAAGGTTGCGTCGTCGCCTAAGAATTCGATGGACAGGAATCCGTCCGTGACTTCGATCTCGATGATAATGGCCCCACCGACGCCGCCAGCGCCAGCGCCGACCCAATCGCCGGGATTGTTGGTCAGAATTCGGCGCGTCGCGCCGTTCACGCTCACCTGATTGCCAAACGGACGCGGCACCGCCGACCAGTCGCCCAGGTCGTCCGTGATGAGCATGATGCGGTAGCGGCCATTGGGCACGGCCGTGCGGAACTTGCGGATGCCGGTCAGACCATGCGCGACCACCGGCGCATCGACCGGCCGGCGCAGGCCACTCATGTCGTCGCCCTCGACGCGCGCATCGCTCGGCGTGACCCGCTCGTAACCGGGCACCGACTTGGCGTCGGCGGTGGCAAAATCGAAACCGATCGCGCCCTCCGGAACGCTAAAGCTCTCGTCTTCGGAGAAGCGCACGATCACCGAGGCGTTCATGGCCTCGGTCGCGGCATCGGAGATGCGACCAGCCACGCGCCGAACATCCTCGGGGTCGCCGCCCAACTCGCCGATCATCTCCGCGGCCAAGGCCGCGACTCCCTGCCGGCCGCCGCCTTGGGCAGCCAGGAAATTGATCAGCGATTCGAGGCCGGCGTCGTCGCCGTCGAGCGCGATCCGCAAAGCCTCGGCACGCGACAAACCGCCGTCGGACTCGGCGCCGTCGGACTCGGTGCCTTCGGACTCGCTGCCCTCAGCCGCCGGCGGCGTGCCGCTGTCGCCGCCCTCCTGGGCGTGCACGGCCGCGTTGCCCAGCGAGAGCGTCAGGAGCAAGGCCACGCCGGCCACCAGCCCGATCGGGCGCCGGCACCGCCGCCGCGCTATTCTCAAATCCCGCACCATCGCTACCCCACGCTTGCTGCTCTGTCCGATCCGCCGGGCCAGGGCTTGCCAAATAAGCGCATCGCACTTGTTTTGCAATCGCCAATGCCCGGACCTCGGCGCCGCCGTGATCGGCTCCCGAAGACCGAAACCGACACCGCCGTAAGTTAAGAGGAAATGTATATATTATTAACTTTCAGTTAACACCTTCATCATAATAGTGTTTTCCGATCGCGGCAGGCCATTGCATGCGCATGGCGGAGACCGCGTCCGTGCTGGCCAAGCCACGTGGCCACTGCCGTTTACATGATCATCGCGGGTAGGGGCCTTCACCCTGCCCGGCGGTAGCAATTCTCCCTGCCGGCGTTGTATTCTCTCGCCCGTTCCCGGGCCGCGACCGGCGCGGCCATGGGAGTCCAAGAAATCCTCGCCTAGACGTCCTCGCTCGCATTGAGGGCCGAGTCGCTTCGAAAGATCTATGACCGAAAAAGTCGCCCTGATTACCGGTGTCACCGGCCAAGATGGCGCTTACCTTGCCGAGCTCCTGATTGGCAAGGGTTACGTCGTCCATGGCATCAAGCGGCGCTCATCGTCGCTCAATACGGCCCGAGTCGACCACCTTTACCAAGACCCCCATGTGGGCGATTTGAATTTCCGTTTGCATTATGGCGACATGACCGATGCGACAAACCTGATTCGCCTGCTGCAGGAAACCCGCCCGAACGAAATCTATAATCTTGCCGCGCAAAGCCATGTCGCCGTGAGCTTCGAGACCCCGGAATATACCGCCAACGCCGACGCCCTCGGAACGCTGCGGCTTTTGGAGGCGATGCGGATCTTGCAGCTCGGCGATCAGGCCCGCTTTTATCAGGCCTCGACCTCCGAGCTTTTCGGCAAGGCGCAAGAGACGCCCCAGCGCGAAACCACGCCGTTCTATCCGCGCAGCCCGTACGGCGTGGCCAAGCTTTATGCCTATTGGATCACCGTGAACTACCGCGAGGCCTACGATCTTCACGCCTCGAATGGCATCCTGTTTAATCACGAGAGTCCGATCCGCGGCGAAACCTTCGTCACGCGCAAGATCACGCGCGGCGTCGCGGCCATCGAATTGGGGCTCGCGGAGGGGCTGCATTTGGGTAATCTGGAGGCCAAGCGGGATTGGGGCCACGCGCGCGATTATGTCGAGGGCATGTGGCTGATCCTGCAGCAGGAGCAGCCGGACGATTACGTCCTGGCCACGGGCGAGAGCCATACGGTGCGCGAGTTCGTGGAGCTTGCCTTTGCCCAGGTCGGCCGCCGCGTCGCGTGGCACGGCGAGGGGACCGACGAGCAAGGCGTCGACGCCAAGAGCGGCCAGGTGCTGGTGCGGGTCGACCCGCGTTATTTCCGGCCGACCGAAGTGGACGAGCTGATCGGCGACCCCGCCAAGGCCCGGCGCGTTCTGGGCTGGCAACACCGCACCTCGTTCGCGGACTTGGTGCGAGAGATGGTCGAGGAAGACCTCAAGAGCATGACCCATGAGCAGCGCGCCAACCGCGCCTAGCGCCCCGGCCAGCGTGCCCAGCGCCGCGCCGCGCTACCGCCTGCAAGGCAAGCGCGTCTGGGTCGCCGGCCATCGCGGCCTGGTGGGCTCCGCGCTGGTGCGCCGGCTCGCCGGCGAAGACTGCGAGATTCTGTCGGTGGGGCGCGAACGCGTCGACCTGCGGCGCCAGGAGGCGGTCGAGCGCTGGCTCGCCGACACCAAGCCGCACGCCATCTTCCTGGCCGCGGCGACGGTCGGCGGCATCGCGGCCAACGATGTCCGCCCGGCCGAGTTTCTGTACGACAATCTGATGATCCAAAGCAACGTGCTGAGCGCGGCCCACGCCAACGGCGTGGAAAAGCTGCTGGTCTTGGGCTCCACCTGTATCTACCCGAAGCACGCGCCGCAGCCGATGCGGGAAGAAGACCTGATGACCGGCCCGCTGGAGCCCACCAACCAGTGGTATGGGCTGGCCAAGATCGCCGGTATCCGGCTCTGCCAGGCCTATCGCCGGCAATATGGCGCGGACTTCATCGCCGCGATGCCGAGCAATTTGTACGGGCCGGGGGATTTCTTCGATCTCGAGCAAAGCCACGTGATCCCCGCCTTGATGGCGAAAATCCACGCCGCCAAGCTGGCCGGCCAAACCGAGGTGGAAATCTGGGGCAGCGGCCGGCCGCGCCGCGAGTTCCTCTATTCGGACGACGCGGCGGACGCGCTGGTGCATCTGATGGGCGTCTATTCCGGCGAAGCGCATGTCAATGTGGGCACGGGCGCGGACGTTTCGATCCTGGACCTGGCGACACTGATCGCCGAGGTGGTGGGCTATGGCGGCGGCTGGCGCTTCGACCGCGGCAAGCCCGACGGGACGCCCGTGAAATGCTCCGACATCGGCCGTCTCACGGCCTTGGGCTGGGCGCCGAAAACCAGTCTCAAGGACGGTCTGGCGGAGACCTATGGCTGGTATCGCGAAGCGCTCGCCGCGAACCGCATCAGGGCCTAGGGGCGTGCCCAACCATCCAATCGATGCCAACGGCATGTGGCGCGAGCGGCGTAAACTGCGCGGCAGCGCGGCGGCGGCGACGACGCCGCACGCGGCGTTGTTTCTGGACCGGGACGGCACGGTGATTGAACTGATTCCCTATCTGAGCCGGCCCGACGAGGTGCGGCCCCTGCCCGGCGCCGTGGCGCTTATCGCCCACGCCAACGAACTGGGTTTGCCGG
>JAUVWK010000095.1 GCA_030604165.1 Alphaproteobacteria bacterium
GCGCAAGACCCGCTCGAGCCGCCCGTCGGAGGAATGCCCGGGCAGCGACGGATAGGAATCCGGCCGATCGAGACGGCGCTCGCTCATTCCGACTGCTCCGCCCGAACGCCGCGCGCGGCGGCAGCCTCGCGGATGTGGCGCAACCACGCGGACGAGCCCTGAATATCGTGGTCCACGGGCGCCTGCACCGTCAGAATCGCCTTGCCGTCGCGCATGCGCCGGCTGCCCGCCCAGGCCTCGACCCAAACGCAAGGCGTCTCCGGCGCCACCTCGCAGGTGCCGTCCGCGCGCACCCCGCCGCAGGGCCCGTTTCTGAGCGCCTTCGGACAGTTCATCGGGCAGGTCATGCCGGTTGCCCTGAGGATGCAGCGGCCGCACATGCGGCAGTCGAAGAGGACGCCCTTGAGCCGCGCCTCGAGCGCCGCCGCGGGCCGCTCCAGCCGGCCGTAGCCAAGGCGCCGAAAGAGGGGATGGAAGGCCCGGATCAGGGGGTCCAGAAACCGGAACAGCGCCGCCAGCGCGCCGGCGTTTCTGGTTCCCCAGCGTCTCATGACGTACATGGCGCGCGCCTCCCGGACCGCCCCGCCTCACGCTCGGTGAGCGGCCAGAAAGCCCGCATAGTCGCCATAGCCCGTGTTGCGGAGCTCGAAGCCGAGCCCGAGCGTTTTCGCCGCGGCCGCGGCTTTGGTGGCGAGGTCCGGATCCTCGCTTTGGGCCAGATAGACGACCTTCTTGTATTTGTGGAAATATTTTTTGCGCAGCTTGGGAAAGCGGTCGAGCCCGAGGCCCTTGAGGATCAATCTATCGAAGTGGCGCACCAGATAGTCGGTCAAGAAGAAGCTGCCGGGCTCGGCTTCGATGAGGGCGGCATAGGCGGCCGCGCCGAGATAGGCCTCGTAACAATGGGTGCCGCCGATGCGCTCGACGTTCTCCTCGGTCAGCACCTCGTCCAGCTTGCCGCCGGTGCCGCAATCGCTGTAGAGCACCAGGATATTGTCGAACTTGGCGCGCCCGGCGCGTATCTTTCGCCGCACCGCGTCGGGAATCTGCTCCGGCGTGTTGTGCAGCTTCGCCGGTAGGCATTCCACCCGCATTTGGCTCCAGTCGTTGTCGCTGACCAGCGCGAGCATCTCGTGCGCGAGCGCCCCGCAGCAGATCAGCAGCGTGGCGGGGCGCTCCGACGCCGGGCTCATGCCGCTGTCTCGTAGCGGTGAGCCCGGCCGGCGTCGAACATGGCGACGATGTTTTGCGGCGGCACCTCGGGCTGAATGTTGTGCACGCTGTTGAGCACGTAGCCGCCGCCCTTGCCCAGAATATCGATGATCCGGCGGGTCTCGGCGGCCACCTCCCGCGGGGTGCCAAAGGGCAATATGCGCTGGGTGTTGATGCCGCCCCAGAACGATATGCGCTCGCCGAATTCGGCTTTCAGGCGTTCCGGCTCCATGTTCTTGGCCGTCACCTGAACCGGGTTCAAGGCGTCCACGCCGATCTCGATCAGATGGTCGATAAAGCGATAGGCCGAGCCGCAACAGTGGAAGCAGATCTTGGCGTGGGTTTCGGCCTTCGCCGTTTCGACCATGCGCCGGTGCTGCGGCTTGATGTAGGGGGCATAGAATTCGTCGGGATCGAACATCGGTCCGGCCTGCGTGCCCAGGTCTTCGCCGAAGTAAATGACATCTATGTTTTCGGGGCCCGCGGCGGCGATGACGTTTTCGGCCACGCCCACCCAATAATCGGCGAGCTTGTCCATCAGCCGGCACAGGGCCTCGCGGTCTTTGTAGATGTCCATGAGGTAGGCTTCGAAGCCCCGCATGGCGTAGCCGCGATGGATCACGCCGCCGGGCAGATAGAGACAGACGGCGTGGTCGCCATCCCGCTTGATTTGCGCCACCCGCTCCGCCACGCCCTCGACCAGCCCGGGGTTGTCGGGGTCGGGCCAGGCGAAGGCCTCGATCGCGTCGATCGTCAGCTTGCCCTCGTAGAACGGACCGTCGACATGGAGAAAATGGCAATCGTCGGTGCCCACGGTGCGCCGCCAGGTGACGCCGAAATTATCGACATAGGCGTTGTCGTCGATGACCCTGCCATGGCCGCCTTGGTAGGGGCCCGGAAGCACGTTGCGAGTGTCGATATCGAAGCGCCGCAAGACCGCCTCGTCCGGGTGCACGACCGAGTGCATCTTCGAAAAGACCTTGGTCTCGTGCGTCATGCCGAGATGCTCTTTGAGCTGCTCGTAGGCCGGGATGGTGACGGTGGTGAATTCCGCGCCGCCGAGGTCCATCGGCACCCGATCCGCTTCCTCGTGGGCGAGGGCGGCCAAGAGTCTGTCTCGATGGCTCCAACTCATCGCGCTGCCCCTCGCGTCGCCGCTCCTCGGTCCTAGGCCTGGGGTATCAGGCCCGGACGAAATCGCGGGCGTGCTTGACCGCCGTGGGCGCGTCCACGCCATAGGCGTCGGCGCCGATCTTGGCGGCGAATTCGCTGGTGATGGGCGGCCCGCCGATCATGATCTTGACGTCGAAATTGCTGTTCTCCTTGGCCTTGCAAATGGCGCCGACGGCCCTTTCCATTTCCGACATGGAGGTCGTGAGCAGGGCCGAGAGGGCGACGATATCGGCCTCGTTCTCGCGCGCCGCATCGATGAAAACCTCGGGATGCACGTCGGTGCCGAGGTCCACGACCAGGAAGCCCGCGCCTTCCAACACCATGCAGACCAGATTCTTGCCAATGTCGTGGAGGTCGCCCTTGACCGTTCCGATGACCACCGTGCCCACGGGTTTGGCGCCGGTTTCGGCCAAGATCGGCCGCAGAAGATCGAGCCCGGCCTTCATGGCGTCGGCCGCCATCAGCATCTCGGGCACGAACAAGGTGCCCTCGCTGAAGCGCTCGCCGACCGTATCCAAGGCGGCGACCAGGCCCTTCTGAAGAATCTCCTGTGGGTCGATGCCGGCCTCGATCTCGGCCGTTACCAGCTCGGCCACATCGTCCTCTTCGAAGTCCAAAACCGCGTCGTAAATCCGTTCCAGCGACATCTTGTTCTATTCCTTGATCATGACAAGCGGGCCACGGCAAAACCCTCCCGGCGCTTGGGCCGGCGACTGGCCCCGGTGCCGAGGTGCCGGGCCGGTTTGGGGGAGGATGCCACGCTTACCCCAGATTTAAGTCTAGGTTATACCGGGCGTTCCACATTGATCTCCATCAAATCCGCGCCGGGCCCGTAAGCCTCGGAATTCAGTCATTTTTTTGGGGTGTGGCATGGTGTCCAGGCGCCTGCTAGCCGGCGAAGCGCGTCTCCGGCACGCCGCGCACGCCGAGGCCATGGACCGCGAACAACCCACCGGCCTGAGGCTGGGACTTGGTCTCCTCGAGAAAATGGCCTTGGCCGCCCGGGTGGTCGATGCGCGCCATGGAGGTGACGTAGAGCACATCCAGCTTGTCGCCGCCGAACATCACGCTGGTGATGTTGTGCACCGGCATCTCGACACGCCGCACGATCGAGCCATCCGGCGCATAGCGCACGAGCTGCCCGCTGATCACTTGGGCGTTCCAGAGATAACCCTCCTCGTCCACGGTGGAGCCGTCGGCCAGGCCCGGCTCGTCCTCGGTCGAGGCGAACACCCGCTTGTTGCTGATCGAGCCGGTCTCGATGTCGTAATCGTAGGCGTAGATTTCCTGCTTGAAGGTGTCGGTGTGATAGAAAGTCTTGTCGTCGGGGCTCCAGCAGGGGCCGTTGTTGCAGATAATTCCGCGTTCGAGCTCGTGCACGCTGAGGTCCGGGTCGAGCCGCCACAGCCCGCTCAACTCATCTTCCTCCGGCTCGTCCTCGCCGCCGGCGATGAGGCGGCCGCGGCGGTCGATCTTGCCGTCGTTCATGCGGGTGCGCGGCTCGTCCGCGTCCACCTTGGCGATCAGCTCGATCTCGCCGCTGGCGAAATCGAAGAAATAAAAGCCGTCGGTCAAGGTAATCACGCCGCCACCCTGCTCGCGCAGGAAGACCGCGGTGACGTCCGAAGGCAGCGTCCAGGTACGGGTCTGTTCTTTCCTGGGATCGAGGCGCCAGATCGTCGGGCCTTTGATATCGACCCAATAGAGCCGACCTTCGGCGGTGTCCCAGATCGGCCCTTCGCCGAGAAAAATACCTTCGTCGACAACGCAGTCTATCTTGACCATAGAAATCCTTTCTCCGCCGCACGCGCGCCGTTCACTCAGGCTCGTCCCAGGACGGTCCTTCCCCTGCACTCAAGACCGATTATTGTGTCGTAGCGCGCCGGGCAAGCCAAGTCAAAACCCTGGCGAGGCTGGCTTTTTCGCCCGATCGGGCGATTAGCGCCAGGCGCTTAGGTCGCGCCGCCGGGGGCGCCCGATGGCCGCGCCAATTGGCCGCGCAAGGCCTTGCCCTCGTCGTCCGCGAGGGCCGCCTGACGCAGCGCCCGGATCGTCCGGACGGCGTCGGGCGCGTCGATATGGCGCAGAACCGTCTCGAAATTCTGCGCGCCGCGGCAATGGGTCGGGCCATAGCCCTTGACCAGGCGCGCGCATGCCGCGACCTCGAGGGCGAGGTCGTAATCGCGCCCGGCCGCCGCCGCGAGCGCCGCCAGCCAGGTGTCGATGGCCTGCTGTTCGCGTCGGAAGCGGTCGCTCCGCGGCCGCAGGAACTTCAACTTGGCGGCCGCGCGCATGAGCATGAAGCCGAACACGCTGGTCGTTTTGAGGCTCAGCGGAAAGCCCTTGGCGGCGAACCCGGTGCGTTCGGAAAAACCGAGCAGCAGCCGCGCCAGCGGCGCCGGAACGATGGAGGCGAATTCCGCCATGCTCGGTTTCAGAAAATCGGTGACCCGGACGATCTGCCGCGCGCCGGCCTTGACCTCGTCGTTGACCCGCTCGAAGCGGCTCGCGCGGGTCTTCAGGTCGGCCACGCGTATGATGTCGTCATAGGCCATCAGCCGGGCCAGCCAACGCGCGCTCTCGCGCGTCAAGGCGAAGCCGCGCTCGCCGCCGCCCGCCGCGCTGTCGAGCTTCAATATCCCATCGAGCCGCTCGAGATAGCGTTGCGCGTAGGCGGCGCCCTGGTAGTCGGCCAGTTTGACGATGCCGTGGCGGAGGATGTCGTGAAGCGCCGGCGGATAGGCGTTCTCCATCTTGCCCGCGAGCACCGCCACGCTGGGAGCCGCTTTAGTCTCGGCGGTCGCGGCCGGGCGGCTCGTCCGAGCCGGGCCGTCGCCGCCCTTGGCGATGACGTAGCCGAGCTCGAAGCCCGCCAAATTGTCGTCCACGGCAACCGCGCCGCCGCGGATCGCGGCCTCGTAGGCGTCTTTGGGGAAGGGCAAGATACCGGAGCCCGCGAGGGCGCCAAACAGCACCGCATTGATGGCGCCGCCGCTTTCCCCGGCGCGAGAGGCCCTGGCGCAAGCGGCCATGTCGAAGCCCACGAACCTCTTGGCGTGGGCGCGTAACGCCTCGACGATCTGCTCGTGCTGCACCCGGCCGTCGCCCATGGCCGCTTTCTCGACCACCGCATAGATCCGATGGGTCGAGCCTATCACCTCGGTTCGCTCTCGCGTGACGTAGCCGGTTTGCAGCGCCCGTCCCGCTTCCAGGATCTCGGTGGCGAGCAGCAGGTCGACATCGCCGGGGCAGGGCATCAACGCCCGCACCCGTCGCGGCCCTTGCGGCGCGGGCTCGGCGCGCGGGCACATCTCGATATAATAGGTGGTCGCGCCGGTTCGCTGGGCGACGCCGGGGATATAGGTGTATTGCACCGATTGGCCCTGGCTCTCGGCGAGATCGATGAACCATTTGGACAAGACGCCGCCGCCTTCCCCGCCAAGGGCGGAGATGAGCACGGAATAAAGGCGCTTCGCTTGGTCGGCCATCGGCGACCCCGGTTCCCTTTCCTCTATTGCCCTTGCAGCATGCCGATCAGACGCTGGCGCATGCCGTGCATCGCCCGGTCGAACCAGTTCGGATTGGCAATGATCTCCGCCTTGAAGAAAGACGGGCACAAGCCGGCCTCGTGGGCCACGGCGGCGCAATTACCGCAGCCGACGCAGCCATCGTCGATGGTCGCCACCGGATCCGAGAGCAAGGGGTCGGGGTTGTCCTTGATGGTCAGGGAGGGGCAGCCCGAGAGGCGGATACAGGCGTGATCGCCGGTGCAGACGTCTTCGTCGACGCCGTAGCGTGTGCGCACGACGCGCTCGCCGCGCTCCAGCGCCGTGGCGGTTTCGCGCCGCACGCGGCGTTGGCGCACGAGCTGGCACTCACCGCCGGCGACGATCGCCTTGAGGCCGTGGTTCTCGCTCGTGACCGCCTCGCGCAGCGCCACGATCATGTCGTCGATGTCGTAGCTATCGACCGACCGAATCCATTGGACGCCGACGCCGCGCAGCGCCTTCTCGATCGACATATCGACCGGGTTGCCCTGGGAATCGTGTCCCGTGGACGGAATTGCCTGATGCCCGGTGGCCGCGGCATAGCCGTTGTCGACGACGATCACGACGCCGTCGTCGCCATTGAAAACAGCGTTGGCGATGCCCGAGGTCAGCCCGTTGTGCCAAAACCCGCCATCGCCCATGAGGCTGATGACGCGCCCCTTGAAATTGGGCGCGAGGCCCGAGGCGCTGGCCAGGCCCAGCCCGTAGCCCATGGTGTGCTGGCCGATATTGAACGGCGGCAGCGAGCCGAACAGATGGCAGCCGATGTCGCCGCAAACGTGGAACGGGCCCAGCTCCTCTTGCAGGAGCTTGAGCGCGCTGAACAGCGGCCGTTCCGGGCAGCCGATGCAGAACCCGGGCGGGCGGCCCGGTACCGGGAAGCCGATGGCCTCGGTCGATTGCTTTACACGGCTCCGGTGGGCGTCGCGAACCGCCGCCAGGGCGGCTAGGTCGAGGCCCGCCGGCCGCGTCGAGGCGATGAATTCCACGGCGCCGTCGAGCAGCACCTGGGTCTTGTATTCGCCGGCCATGGGCAGGATATCCTTGCCGTGCACGGCGGTGCGCGACTTGCTGTCGAGCAGCACGGATTTGACGAACTGTTCGATATAGTTGGGCTGGCCCTCCTCGACCACCAGAACGGCCTTTTTGTCGGCGCAGAAACTCTCCAGCTCGCTCGGAATCAGCGGATAGGTCACGTTCAGGACGTAGATCGGAAGCTTGGTCCGGCCGAAGGAATCCGACAGCTCGAGCAGTTCCAGGGCCCGGTTCAGTGCGTTGAACAGGCCGCCTTGCACGATGATGCCAACCTCGCCGAGCGGGCCTGCGAACACCTCGTTGAGGCCTTGCGCGGCGATGAAATCCACGGCGGCCGGCCAGCGCCGCTCGATCTTCTGGACCTCTTGCCGGTAGCTCGAGGGCGGCAGCACCACCTTGGCATAGTCGAACACCGGCGCTTCGATCCTGTCGTCGGCGTTGTAGCGGCCCTTCTTGTTGTGTTTGGCCGTGAACTGTCCGTACATGTGGCAGGCGCGGATGCGCAGCGTCAGCATCACCGGCGTGTTGCTGGCCTCGGACAGCGCGAAGCCCTGCTCCACGCATTCGACGATGGTCGGCAGGTCGAGACGCGGATCGAGCAGCCAGATTTGCGATTTCATGGCGAAGGCGTGCGAGCGCTCCTGCATGATGCTCGAGCCTTCGCCGTAATCCTCGCCGATGACGATGACGCAGCCGCCGGTCACACCGGCCGAGGCGACGTTGGCCAGGGCGTCGGAGGCGACGTTGGTGCCGACGGTCGATTTCCAGGTCACGGCGCCGCGCAGTGGATAATGGATCGAGGCGGCAAGCATCGCCGCGGCGCCGGCCTCGCTGGCGCAGTTTTCGAAATGGACGCCAAGCTCCTCGCGCACCTCCTTGGCGTCGTTCATGACATCCATCATGTGAGAGATCGGCGCCCCCTGATAGCCGCCGATATAGGAGACGCCGCTTTGCAGCAGGGCCTTGGTGACCGCCAGCACGCCTTCGCCGCGGAACAGCTCGCCCTCGCCGATGCGAAGCTGCGCCACTTCTTTCTTGAACGATCGCTCAGCCATCGCTTAGACCTATTACCAAGGAGCCGAGATAACCATCACTTAGACCTGTTACCAAGGAGCCGAGATAATATGGGAGCGCCGCCGCTGGTTTGCTAGCGGATCGCCTTGGCGACGAGGTAGCCGGAGCCGCCGCCAAGCCCCGGGCCCGGATGGGTCGAGGCCCCGATATGATAGAGGCCGCGCACCGGAGTGGCGTGGTTGCGGCTCGATTTCAGCGGCCGCCAGAGAAAAAATTGATCGAGCCCGCAATAGCCGCCATAGGGATCGCCGCCGACCAGATTGATGTTGATCGCCTCGAGGTCCGCCGGCGAAAAGGCCCGTCGCCCGAGCACGGTTTTGCGGAATTTGGGAATGTGCCCTGCGATGATGGCCTCGACCCGGTCGGCGTAGCGCTCCCGAATACCCGGGGTCCAGCGCCCGTCCGCCGGCGTTGCGATCTCGCCGGCGGCGTCGCCCTTGATGACGCGGGGCGCTTCCGGGAGCTGGACCGAGAGCACCGCCTTGCCCTCGGGGCAACGCGACGGGTCCAGGGCCGAGGGCTGCCCGACGCAAAGCGTCGGCAGCGCCGGGAGCATGCCGCGCTCGGCTTCGTTGGCCGCCTTGGAGACCCCGTCGAGGCCCGGCGTCAGATGCAGCAGGGCGACCTTTGCGAGCTCGGGATTCGGCCAATTGGGCGGCTCCGCGAGGGCGTAGTGGATCTGCATGTTGCCCTTGCCGTAGCGGTATCCGCTCACCTCGGCGCGCACCCCGTGCGGGACATCCGCGTGCTTAAGCAGGCGCTCGTAAAGCTGGTGCGGCGTGACGCTGCAAATCACCGCCTTGCGGGCCATGACGGTCTCGCCGGCCGCCGTGCGCACGCCCCGCGCGCTGCCGTTTTCGACGAGGATTTCCGTGACCTCGGTGTCGACCCTGATCGCGCCGCCATGGTTCTCGATGACGGCGCGCATGGCGTCGAGGAACTTCGCGGCGCCGCCCTCGACCACCGGCGCGCCGGCTTGCTCGAGCGCGAAGGCGATGATTTTCGCCATCTGGCCGGAATAGGCGCTTTCCGGGCCGAGCCCGGTATGGAGCACCCACGGCGCCCACAGCGCCCGCAGCTCTTCCGCCTCGTAGCCGCTCTCGAGCCAGCCGCGGGCCGTGCCCATGGCGTCGCCCATCA